>JANOLT010000068.1:0-2496 GCA_031419915.1 Holophagaceae bacterium | reverse complement strand
CTCCACGCTCGCCTCCACCGGCACGCCGTCGTTCTTCATGCATCCGGGGGAGGCGAGCCACGGTGACCTCGGCATGATCACCGCGGACGACGTGGTGATCGCCATCTCCTACTCGGGCGAGTCCGACGAGATCCTGCGCATCCTGCCGCTCATCAAGCGGCGCGGCGCCAAGGTGATCGCCATCACCGGGCGCCCGGCTTCCACCCTCGCGAGAGAGGCCGACGTGAATCTCGACGCGGCGGTGGACAAGGAAGCCTGCCCGCTCAACCTCGCGCCCACCGCGAGCACTACCGCCACGCTCGCCCTGGGCGACGCGCTCGCGGTGGCGCTGCTCGATGCGCGCGGCTTCGCGAGCGACGACTTCGCCTCGCACCATCCGGGCGGCGCCCTCGGCCGGCGGCTGCTGGTGCACGTGGCCGACATCATGCGCAAGGGCGATCGCCTGCCGCGCACGGCGCCGGACGCGCTGCTGCCGCAGGCGATCATCGAGATGTCGGGGAAGGGCATGGGTTCTTTGAGGGCTAGTTCGTTGGCGTGGGCTAGGCTGGGATAGGTGCCGGCATCGGACCACCAGCCCTGGAAGGTGCCGAAGGTCATCTGGCCCTGCTCAATGTAAACGTTGTTGACGTCGGTGATCTCCATCTCGCCGCGGCCAGAGGGTTTCTGCCGACGGATGATGTCGAAGACCTGGCTGTCGTAAAAATAGATGCCGGTGACGGAGAGATTCGACTTGGGGGCCTTGGGCTTTTCCTCTATACCCACCACTTTGCCGTCCTTCACCTCGGCCACCCCGAAGCGTTGGGGATCCTCCACGGGCTTGAGCATGATGCGGGCGCCTTGGCCTTGCTTCTCGAATGCCTGCACCTCGCTCCCCAGGGTGTCTTGAAAAATATTGTCGCCAAGAATCACACAAAGCGGATCGCTGCCAGCGAAATTCTCCGCCAGCGCCAGGGCCTGGGCGATGCCGCCCGCCTCGTCCTGCACCTTGTAGGTGAAGCGGCAACCGAAGTCCTTGCCTGACCCAAGCAAACCCACCACATCACCCATGTGCTCGGTCCCGGTCACGATGGCGATCTCTTCAATGCCCGCCTGTTTCAGCTTCCACACCGGGTGCCAGATCATCGGCGCATAGCCCACCGGCAACAGGTGCTTGTTCGTGACCTTGGTGAGTGGAAACAAACGGGAGCCAGTCCCGCCAGCCAGCACTATACCCTTTAGATTCAAAACCCCTCCGGCGATACGGTGCAGCGATTGAGTCCAACAGGTTAGCACATCTAGCCCTGCCTTCGATCCAGGACCGCACCAACAGAGCCACCGCCTTGCGGATGTACCCCGCCTGATTGTAGGAAGGCATCAAAAGGAGAAAGAGCTTTGGACCCTCTCTTCTCTCCTTTTAGTTCAGGAGCGCGCGAAGACCTGATTCCAGGCGTTCCCCGAGATCAGCCTGAGCGAATTCAAGCACGGCGTTTCTGTAGGCATGCTGGCGCAACCCAAGGACTGCCTCACTGGGTAATTCCAGCAGCTGCTCCAAAGCTATGGCGAATGCTCCTGGGTCAAAGGCGTCCACCAGAATTCCCCCTGCGCCTCCATCCAGGATCTCTGCGGGTCCACCGTGATCCGGCCCGATGGCGAGGACACCTCGGGCGGCGGCTTCAACGAAGACCATGCCGAAGGGTTCGTCCGCAGGCAGCAACGCGAAGGTATCAGCGAGAGACCACATCGCCTCCAGTTCCGCATCAGGAAGGAATCCGTGGAAATGAGCGGCGTCACCCAGAGCCAAATTTTCCGCAAGTGCTATTAGGGCCATCCGCTCCCTACCCTGCCCCACCACATCCAATGTTGCGCGGCCCGGATGTTTTGCGAGAAATAGCGACAGTCCCCGCAGCAGCGTTTCAAACCCCTTGTAGGCCTCTACTCGGCTGAGGCTGAGGATGCGCAGGCAGTGCGGGTTCAAGGGCCTGAAATCAGGTTCAGCAGGGGGAATGGGCACAGCAGGGCTGAACACCGTGGCCTCCCGGCCATAGATTTTCTGCACGTTTTCCGCTGAAAAAGCACTCAAGGCCCAAACACCGTCCATTGCGCGGACGCCCGCCAGATCCAATCGTGCGCGGTCCCTATGGTGTGGCGACAAGATCTGTTTCCACGAATGCTTTTTCAAAGCCCTCCGTATCTGGGAGCCCATGAGGCCGCGGGGATCAAGGCGATGATCTTTCAATGCTGAGACCATATGGGGATTGGCGCCTTCTACTTGAAGACTGCGAGGGGGTTCGAGGCAGTACCACAACTTAAATGCCTTCGAGCCACTGAGACCAAGCAGTGTTGCAGCGGGATCGTTCACCGCCATGACCACGTCACATTTCAGGCAGGCCATTTCCACTGCGGCGGAACAGCGGCGATACCAGGCAAGGCGATTCCAAGGGCGGATCTTTTCCCACGTACCGCGACGCTCTAGCTCCACCACTTCCGCCCCCCGAAAGGCTTCTCCCCACCGCACGG
>JANOLT010000067.1:0-4431 GCA_031419915.1 Holophagaceae bacterium | reverse complement strand
ATGCCCACCACGAAGGAGAAGATGAACATCACGATCATGATCGGGATCATGACCAAGCCATCTATGATCGCTGCGATGAGCCGCGTGAAGAAATCCCCACGCTCACCCGTAGGCTGGGCGTCATCAGGAATGGGCGGCAGGAACTTGCCGAGGAAACCTGTGGATTGAGGCACAGGCGCGGCGGGGATACCGCGGTGAACGACTGGAGGGGGTGAAGCATAGGGCCGTGCGGGTGTGGAAATCGGGAGGGGCATGGAGGCGGGCCGGGGCGCGGTACCGGGATCAGTGAAATGACCGAACTCAGGAGCCCTGGATTCAGGCATGGGCTGCAGCGGTAACGGAGTGGTGGCGATGGGCGACACGATAGGTGGTGGTGCGGCCGACGCCGGTGGTGGGGGCGGCGGGGGAATCGCGGGAGGCCCCGAACCTACGCCCATGGTCCCATGCACCTGGGCCATCTGCTCGGGGCTCATGCGGACGGTGCCTGTCGCTGCGGGTTGCATGCGTTGCACGGCTACCGTGGCGTTTTCCTGGGCGGGATCCATGAACGTGATCTGGATCTGGCCGAGGGTCACCCGGTCGCCATCTCGCAGGGGCGAAGTCTGAACCCGGCTGCCATTCAGCAGCACGCCATTGCTGCTTTGCAGATCCTGGACCTCGTAGCCGTTGCCGGTATGGCGGATCACACAATGGTGGCGGGAGATGCTTGGGTCCGCCAGGCGCAGGGTGTTATCCAACTCCCTTCCTATGTGGACTTCGTTGTCCACCATCTCGAATTCACGAACCCCCGCACTTTCGTGCACCAGAAGTTTGGCCATGATGCCCTCAGAAAAGCCTTGTTTTGATGCTGAAGTGTAGTTGGGCTGGGGCAAGGATGCAAAGGGGAAGGGCATTTTCATCGGCACCACTTGAGTGGGTCCTATCCCCACCCTTGTTTCAAAGGCTTGACCGCGGCCCATATACTGCACCAATCTTGCGGAAACGAACCCCTGACCCCGGAGGCAGCATGGTCCTCTTCAATGCGGCCACCAAAGAGCTCACTGCCAAGATCGTCTACTACGGCCCTGGACTCTGCGGAAAGACCACTAATCTCCAGAAAATCTATGATTCCCTTCCCGGTGACGGGCGGGGAAAGATGCTGAGTCTCGCCACCCAGACAGACCGCACGCTGTTTTTCGATTTTCTGCCCATCGAGTTGGGGACCATCCGTGGCATGAAAACGCGCATTCAGCTTTATACGGTGCCCGGTCAGGTTTTTTACGATGCCACCCGGAAATTGGTCTTGCGTGGCGCCGATGCCGTGGTGTTTGTGGCGGATTCCCAAGCCCCGGCGATGCTGACGAACAAGGAGAGCTTTCAAAATCTCATAGAAAATCTGAAAGACCAGGGAACGGATCTGGAGAAAATTCCCCACGTCATCCAATGGAACAAGCGGGACACTCCCAACGCGCTGCCAGTGGAAATCCTGGATAAAGAAATCAATCGCTTCCACGCGCCCACCTTCGAGGCCTGTGCCATGAATGGCGAAGGCGTGCGGGAGACCCTTTCCGGCGTCGCCAAGCTGGTGCTGAAATTCCTTGCGGATAAGTACGGCGGTGGTGTGGTCGAGGCCCCAGCCCTGGCTGCCATTGCCGCCATGACCGCGCCGACGACCACGCCCAAAGCTCCGCCCTCACCCAGAGAAGAATCCAAGCCACTGGAAGTGGAAGAACTTTCCGCTGGTGAAATGATCGAAGAATTGGAAGATGCACCGCTCGCCACCATGGGCGGCGGCATGCAAGGTGACGCGGCGCCTATCCATGTTCCCCACACCCCCAGCGTAAGCACCGTGGAAGTCCCCGTGGTGCTGGACCGCAGCCTGTTCAGCGGGGATTCCCCCGTGGAGATCCGGCTGAAGCTGTACATCAAGTGAGTCCTGGGCCATGAGCTATTAGCCATGAGCCGCTATTCGAAACAACGCACTTTTCTTGGGCCGGAGGCCGACGCTCTCCTGCGTACAAAGCGAGTGGCCATCGTGGGTCTCGGAGCGCTGGGATCGGTGATAGCGCCTTGGCTGGCACGAGCGGGCGTGGGGCACCTGACCCTGATAGACCGCGATCTTGCGGAACGCAGCAACCTTCAACGGCAACTGCTTTACACCGAAGATGATCTTGGTCAACCCAAGGCGGATGTAGCAGTGGCAAGGCTTTCGCGGGCCAACCCTGAAATCGAATTGCGGCCTCTCGTGGCGGATCTCACTTCCGGGAACGCGCGGGAACTGCTTTCCGGCTTTGATCTGATCTGCGATGGGACGGACAATTTCGAGGCCCGGTTTCTCATCAACGATGTGGCCATTCTCACCGGTACGCCATGGATCTACGCCGGTGCCATCGGTGCCGAAGGCGTGGTGTGGCCGATCTGCCCGCCTCGCACGCCCTGCCTGCGCTGCCTCATCGAAGAGCCTCCGGCCTTCGGCGACGTGGATACCTGCGACACCGCCGGTGTGCTGGGCCCCGCGGTGGGCGTCATCGCATCCTGGGCTTCGCTGGAAGCCCTTAAAATCCTCACGGGCCGCGAGCCCCACCGCGAGCTGGTCCGCTTCAATCTCTGGGACGACGAGCGCCAGTTCCTGCATCCGCCAAAGACCCGCTGTCGCTACTGCACCGAAAAAATAACCGAATTTCTTGATGCTAGGTGGACGCTGAAAGCTTCGGAACTTTGTGGCCTGGAAGGCGTGCAGATCCGCGTGAACCCGCCGGGCAAGCTGGATCTTGCCGCGCTGCAACCACGATTGGAGGCCCGAAGTGGCAAGCCTTGGAAGCGCAGCGCCATGACGCTGAAGGGCCGAGAAGATGAATGGGAAATCACCCTGTTTCGCGATGGCCGCGCGCTGATCCACGGTGCCATCACGCCAGAGCGAGCCCGAAGCTGGTACACCGAAGTGGTGGGATGCTGATGCGAATTCTTCTCGCCTCCCGCAATCCCGGCAAGCTCCGCGAATTGGCGGGGCTGCTGCCGGACCTCGCGCTCATCCCCTGGCCCGCCGAAGCGCCGGAGATTCCTGAGGATGGCGCCTTCTTCCACAACAACGCCAGCCAGAAGGCTGCCTTCGCGCGGGACTGGTGGCGACTCCGCGGCACCGAATCCGTGGACGCCGTTCTTGCGGATGATTCAGGACTCTGCGTGGACGCGCTGTGGGGCGGACCCGGCGTATTGTCAGCGCGCTTCGCGAGTGGCTTATCTAACGATGAGAAGAACCGTGCGCTGCTCGGGATGCTGCCACCGGATGCCACGCGGGTTGCTCGATTCGTGTGCGTGCTGGCCCTCGCGCCGATGCTTGAAGATACGTTGCGTTTCTTTGAAGCCAGTGTCGAGGGTTCACTGTCCATGGAACCGCGCGGGCAGCGAGGTTTCGGCTACGATCCCATCTTTATGCCCGAAGGATTTGGCCAGACTTTTGGCGAACTATCGGATGACGTGAAGGCTCGTCTCAGCCATCGAGCAAAGGCGGCCCGAGCTCTGCGGGAAGCTCTGGCGATTCTGGCAACGGGGCGCTGAAACCCCCTTCTCGCAGGGCGATGGCCCGCTGATAGGCGAGCAGCACCGCAGTACGCACACGCAGGTAACTGGTGTCGGTGACCTTGGAAGCGAAGCTCAGGGTGGATACAACGTACCAGCCGCCAGCCGGCAATTGCTGCGGCGCGCTGATCTGGATCTTGGGCGGCAGGATCGCCGATGAACTGCCTTCCCGGAGATCCAAGGAAATCTTCTCGGACCAGGCTTGAAGCGGCTCCACCAGCTTGACCGCAGCTTCTTCAGTCTCGGCCGTCACGCGCCCATACAGCGTGAAAAAGAGTCGCATCTGGGGCGGCTCAATGCTTGAATTCATGAAGCCCGCCATGCTGGCGATCTGCTGGAAATCCTTCTGCAGCGCGAGCAATTTTGGACTGGGTTGAAGGGGTTGCCGGGTCGCCATCGCTCTTAGAGTGTCACGGATTGGTCAGATGATTCGCCAATATAAGGTTAGGGGCCGTTACAAAATAACCTGTGCATTTCTGGTTCTTTTTTTACGGCTCCCTATGCCGGTCCGCCATCGTAATGACCAAGTCCATCACCTCGTCGTCTGAAGTCCGAAGCCTACTCCGAATCAAAGGACGATCATTAGCGGGCTTGCAAAAAAATCCCAATCCTGAAACTCTGATTCCCGACAACGTGTGCTGGATGCACGGGAAGCCGGTGAGATTCCGGCGCTGCCCCGCAACGGTATGCACCCCACGAAATAAATAGTTCCGTGGGAGGCCCGGCCCGGAAGTGATCTTCTGGAGACCGGCTGGAGCCACTGGCGCGATGCGCTGGGAAGGCTTCGGGGAGGTCAAGCGACCCCTGCCGCGTGCGAGCCCGGAGACCGATTCAGGACTAAGACCACCGCCGAGGGAGCGGAGGGTTCACGCC
>JANOLT010000066.1:0-6353 GCA_031419915.1 Holophagaceae bacterium | reverse complement strand
TTCTGGTCGGTTTTTGTGCCGGGCGAAACGAAAGAGGGCTTCGCGAAGGTCCAGTTAGAGCAACTAGACATCGCCAGGCGCATGATCGCCAAGTATCCGGAGTCCCTGGAACTGGCCCTCTCCACATCGGATATCCGCCGCATCCGCGCCAAGGGCAAGGTCGCCTCGCTGCTGGGAATGGAGGGCGGGCACGTTCTTGAGAACTCTCTTGGAGCTTTGCGCGCCTATTACGATCTCGGCGCCCGCTACCTGACGCTCACCCACAACGTGACCCTCGACTGGGCGGACGCCGCGAACGATGCTCCGAAGCACGGCGGCCTCACGCGCTTCGGCCGGGAGGTCGTGCGGGAGATGAACCGCCTCGGCATGATGATAGACATCAGCCACGTGAGTCCTGATGTCATGCGGGATGTCCTGGATGAAAGCAAAGCTCCCGTGATCTTCTCCCACAGTTCCGCCCGCGCCCTGGTGGATCACCCCCGCAACGTGCCGGATGACATCCTGAAACGCATGGCGGCCAACGGCGGCGTGGTGATGGTCACCTTCATACCGGCCTTCGTAAACCGGGACGCGAAGACCTGGAGCGAAGGCCTGGAGAAAGCCGCCAAGGGTGTCGGCTTCGACGCGGAGTTCAAGCGTCTCGAAACTGAATTCATCAAGACCCACGGACCATCCCCGAAGGCCTCGTTGAAGGACGTGGCTGACCACATCGAGCACGTGGCCAAGATCGCCGGTCATGGCCACGTGGGCATCGCCAGCGACTTCTGGGGTGGCGAGACGCCCGTGGGCCTTGAGGATGTTTCCAAATATCCCGACCTCTTCGCCGAGCTCATCCGCCGGGGCTGGAACGATGCTGATCTCCGCAAGCTTGCCGGGGAGAACCTGCTACGAACCTTTGCGAAAGCCGAGGCCACCGCGAAACGGATTCAGAAAGAGCGTCCGCCGAGCACCGCCACCATCGAGGCCCTGGACGGTAAGAAGTAGCTAGGGACACCACCCAGCAATCCAGGGCTTGGCCTATGATGGACCAACGCAAAAAAAGGAACCATGGCCCTCAAACAAGGCTTTAGTCTAGGCCCCTACGAGATCCTCTCGCCCCTCGGCGTGGGAGGCATGGGCGAGGTATGGAAGGCCAAAGACACCCGCCTCGATCGCTTCGTCGCTGTGAAGGTGCTACCCGAGCACCTCGCCACCCACCCTGATGCCCTGGCCCGCTTCGAACGCGAAGCCAAGGCCGTGGCCGCGTTGAACCATCCGAACATCCTGGGCATTTTCGACTTCGGCCGCGTGGATGATACGGCCTACGCGGTGATGGAACTACTGGAAGGCGAATCGCTGAGCACCCGGCTCGACCAGGGCCCCTTGGCGCTCCGCACGGCCCTTGAACTGGGCAAGCAGATGGCCATCGGCTTGGCTGCCGCCCACGACAAGGGCATCATCCACCGCGATATCAAGCCCGGAAATATATGGATAACCAAGGATGGCCGTCTAAAGATTCTCGATTTCGGATTGGCCAAGCAAGTGACGCCTTCTGAAAGCGTTTCCCAATCCTTCCTCGCCACCCAAGCCGTTGGCCAAAGCCAGGAATCCCATACAAAGGCGGGCATGATCCTTGGCACCATGGGCTACATGAGTCCCGAGCAGGTGCGCGGCGAGATGGTGGACGCCCGCAGCGACATCTTCAGCTTTGGTGCGGTGCTTTTCGAGATGCTCACCGGCCGGAAGGCCTTCGCCCGCAACACCGCCAGCGATACCTTGGCCGCGATCCTGCGAGACGATCTCGTGGACTCGGAAGGCAACAGCCGCTTGACACCGGCCGGGCTCCTGAACATTCTCCACCACTGCATCGAGAAGAGCCCGGAACAGCGGTTCCAGTCGGCCCACGACGTGGCCTTCGCCCTGGAGAATATCTCCGCCTCTTCGCAAAGTTTCTCCCCTTTCTGGGCTCCCATCGCTCCGCAGAACAGGCGCACCTCAAGAAAATGGGCCGCCCTGGTGGCCGGTCTACTTGTTTGTGCGGGCCTCGCCGGTTGGGCCCTTCGGGGTAGGCCCGCACCAGATCCCACCTTCAAGCAGATCACCTTCCGGCGAGGCAACGTACTGAGAGCCCGCTTCACGCCCGATGGCCAGAACATCGTCTATTCCGCGGCCTGGGACGGCAAACCCAGCGAGATTTTCATGTCCCGTCTGGATGGTTCTGGCGTGCGTGCCGTCGGGCTGCCCAGAGCCGATCTGATGGCAGTCAACACGCGGGGGGAGCTGCTCATCCTGTTGAAATCCAGCCAATGGACGGGGACCTCTGCCAGCTTCGGCACGCTGGCCCTGGCCTCGCTGGATGGCGGCACCCCGCGCGAAATCCTGGGCCGCGTGAAAGGGGCCGATTTTGCCCCGGATGGGCAGAGTTTGGCAGTGATCTATCAAGAGCAGGATGGCAGCCCCCAGTACCTGGACTATCCCTTGGGCACCCGTCTCATGACTTCCAACAGCGAACTCCTGGGGGCGCCACGCATCTCCCCACAAGGCGATAAGGTGGCCTTTGTCCATTCGTCCACGGCAGTGGGCGTTATCGGCACCGAAGGCGGAAGCAGCGCGCAGAGAGGCATCGCGGTGGTGGATCGCACCGGGAAAAGGCTGGACCTCAAAATGGATGGGACGGTCTGGGACGAATATCTGGCCTGGTCCAAGGATGGCCGGGAAATCTATTTCGCCACGCGGGTGGGCCTGAAGGCCGTGGACCTGGGTGGCCGTGTGCGCTCGGTGACCGTGGACTCCACGCCGCCGCTCATCCACGACATCTCATCTCAGGGTCTGATGCTGTTGGAGCGGGAACTCTACACCACCTCATCCGTGGTCCGCTCCGGCGGGCAGAATCTTGATTTGGGGTGGCAGGAGAACACCTACATCTCAGGGTTTTCACGAGACGGATCCCTGGCCTTGTTGTTCGAGACGGGAGGGGCTGAATCCACCAGGTACCGCCCCATCATCCGCCGTTTCGATCCTTCACCCCCCAAGGTTCTGGCCCCTGGCATTCCCCAGGATTTGAACCCAGCTGGCGATTTCGCCCTGGTGCTCATCCCTGGAGACCACTCGAAACTTCGCATGGTTCCCACCGGCTTAGGCGTACCCCGCGATTTGGGATTGGAAGGTTGGGATCCGACCACCGGACGCTTTTCCAAAAATGGAACCCACGTCTACGCCACTGCGCGGCAGGGAGCCGGTCCCATCAGGATCCTGAAACTGCCCGTGGATGGGAGCCGTGGCGTTCTGCTTCCGGAATCCATCCAGAACATCAAAGCCTATTCTCCGGACGGGAAACAGTTTCTGTGCATTGACGCGAAAGGCCACCCGAGCATCACCAACGATGATGGTGGAACTCCCAGGGCCCTTTCCTGGGCCCTGGAACCAGGCGAAGCCATCGTGGAATGGATCGCCGCCGATGAAGCGCTGCTGACGCATCCCGAAGATGCCCTCCATTTGCGCCTGGAGCGGGTGGAGCTTTCCTCGGGTAGGCGGACCTTCGTGCAGCATCTTGTTCCGCCCGATCCGGCCAGCGTCACCCGCCTCTACAACGTGCGTGCGAGCGGAGACGGCAAGACGGTGGGTTTCACCTTCACCCGCATACCGGTATCGGATCTACTCGTGGCCGAAGGACTCAAATGACCCTCGCTCCCGGCACGAAGCTCGGCCCCTACGAGATCTTTTCGCCCATCGGCGCCGGTGGCATGGGTGAGGTCTACAAAGCGAAGGACACGCGCCTGGGTCGCGAGGTGGCAGTGAAGGTGTTGTCGGAGGATCTAGCCAAGAACCTTGATGCCATAGCGCGTTTCGAGCGTGAAGCCAAAGCTGTGGCGGCTTTGAACCATCCGAACATCCTTGGCATTTTCGACTTCGGGCGCGCGGATAACACTTCCTACGCCGTGATGGAATTGTTGGAAGGCGAATCGCTGCACGCACGGCTCGATCAGGGTCCCCTGGCGCTTCGCACGGCCCTTGAACTGGGCAGGCAGATGGCCATCGGCTTGGCCGCCGCCCACGACAAGGGCATCATCCATCGCGATCTCAAGCCCGGAAATATTTGGATCACCAAGGATGGCAGGCTGAAGATCCTCGACTTTGGCTTGGCCAAGCAGGTGACTCCTTCGGCAAGTGCTTCCCAATCCATCCTCGCCACCCAAGCCGTTGGCCAGAGCCAGGAATCCCAGACAAAGACAGGCATGATCATGGGCACTATGGGCTACATGAGTCCCGAGCAGGTGCGCGGCGAGATGGTTGACGCCCGCAGTGACATCTTCAGCTTTGGGGCAGTGCTTTTCGAGATGCTCACGGGCAAGCGAGCCTTCGGCCGCGATACCACCAGCGATACCTTGGCCGCGATCCTGAGGGACGATTTCGTGGACGTGGAAGGCACCAGCCGCCTCATTCCGGCCGGGCTGCTGAACATTCTCCGTCACTGCATCGAGAAGAGTCCGGAACAGCGGTTCCAGTCGGCCCACGACGTGGCCTTCGCGCTGGAGAATTTCTCCACCGCGTCGCCAAGTTTCGCTCCGTTCACGGCTCCCTTCGCCCCGCAGAATAGGCGCACATCGAGAAAATGGGCCGCCCTGGTGGCCGCTCTGCTCGTTTGCGCGGGTCTCCTCGGTTGGACCCTTCGGGTCATTCACGCACCTGAACCCACCTTCAAGCAGATCACCTTCCGGCGAGGAAACGTGCTGAGGGCCCGCTTCACGCCCGATGGCCAGAACATCGTCTATTCAGCAGCCTGGGACGGCAAGCCGAGCGAGATCTTCATGTCCCGCTTGGATGGTTCGGGGGTAAGCGCCATTGGGCTGCCCCGTGCCGACCTGATGGCGGTCAATGCGCGGGGGGAACTGCTCATCCTATTGAAATCCAGCCAATGGGCGGGCACCTCCAACAGCTCCGGCACACTCGCCTTGGCCTCCCTGGATGGTGGAACCCCCCGGGAAGTCCTGGGCCGTGCGAGAGGGGCCGATTTTGCCCCCGATGGCCGGACCCTGGCCGTCATCTACCAGGATCAGGATGGCGGCCCCCATCACCTGGATTATCCCTTGGGCACCCGGCTCCTGACCTCGATCAGCGGATTCATCGGGGCACCCCGCATCTCCCCCCAGGGCGATCGGGTGGCCTTTGTCTATTCGGGCGCCCAGGCGGGACGCATTGGCGCGAGGGGGGGCATCGCGGTGGTGGATCGCGCCGGGAAACGGCGTGACCTCAAGGTGGGCTGGATGGTCTGGGACGAATTCCTGGCCTGGTCCAGGGATGGCCGGGAACTCTATTTCGCTACGCGGGCGGGCCTGAAGGCCGTGGACATGGATGACCACGTGCGCCCGGTGAATGCCGACTCCACGCCGCCGCTCATCCACGACATCTCGTCCCAGGGGCTGGCGCTGCTGGAGCGGGAACTCGGCACCAACTCATCCATGGTGCGCTTGGGGGGCCAGGATCTGGATCTGGGGTGGCAGAACAACAGCATCCTTACGGGGTTTTCGCGAGATGGATCCATGGCCTTGTTGTACGAAACTGGCGGCGGCGAATCCAACCAGAACCGCCCCTTCCTCCGGCGCTTCGACCATTCGCCGCCCAAGGTTCTCGACCCTGGGATTCCACTGGATTTGAACCCTGATGGTGACTTTGCTCTGATCCTCATCCCCGGGGACAAGCCAAGGCTGCGGATGGTTCCCACGGGTTTGGGCGTGCCCCGTGAATTGGGTTTGGAAGGATGGGATCCCACAGGTGGACGCTTCTCAATGGACGGGCAACACGTGTACGCATTTGCGCGGCAAGAGGCCGGTCCCATCAGGATCCTGAAACTGCCCGTGGATGGGAGCCGGGGCAGTGTGCTTCCGGAATCCATCCAGAACGTCAAGGCCTTTTCACCAGATGGGAAGCGCCTGCTATGCGTGGACGCGAAAGGTCAGCCGAGCCTCACATCGGAAGAGGGGGGAACACCCAGGCCCCTTCCCTGGACACTGGAACCTGGCGAAGCCATCGTGGCTTGGAATGAGACCGATGAAGCGCTTTTGACCCACCCGGAAAACACAATCCACCTGAGGGTGGACCGGGTCGAGATCTCCACGGGCCGGCGGACGGTTTGGCAGCGCCTCGTTCCGCCCGATCCAGCTAGCACCGTCCGCCTGTTTAACGTGCGGGTGAGCAGAGACGGTAGGACGGTGGGGTACACCTATACCCGTGTGTTGGTGTCTGACCTGGTCGTAGCGGAGGGGTTGAAATGAGTCTGGAACCTATGGGATGACCGGCCCCGCTGCGCTGAGGCCACCCAACACCTCTGTGAAGCGTTCCCTTCTCACTCGCATGATGCGGTCCCGCAGTTCAGC
>JANOLT010000065.1:0-2800 GCA_031419915.1 Holophagaceae bacterium | reverse complement strand
AGTTCCAACTGCTCCAGATCAAAGTCCGGCATGAGAATCCGGTTGAACAGCACCAGTCCATCGGCTCCCGCGGCCTGGAGCTTTTGGGCAAAATTCGGTAGGGAGCTGATGAAGGGGGAAAGCTTTACCGCTACGGGAATTTTCACACGGGCCTTCACGGCGCGCACCATGTCGGCGATGCGTTGCTCCAGGACCTCGGCAGTTTGCAAGGGGTCCGTGGCGACCTCGTAGACATTCAGTTCCAAGGCGTCCGCGCCAGCCTGTTCCATGAGCCTCGCGCCGTCCAGCCACCCGGTGGGTGTCGTGCCGTTCAGAGAGGCAATGACGGGCACCGCCACAGCCTCTTTGATGCGGCGGATCTGCTCCAGATAGGCGTGGGGACCCAACGCGAATTCATGGGGCTCTGGAAGATAGGACAGACCTTCTGGATTGGCGTTCGCATGGAGTTCCAGATCCCGCATAGTGCCGAGATACTCCCGTTCGATCTGTTCTTCGAAAAGCGAGTGCATCACGATGGCGGCGGTGCCTGCGTCCTCCAGTTCCCGGACAGCGTCCATGTCATCCACCAGCGGAGAAGCACCCACCATCAGGGGATGCGGCAACGCCAGGCCAAGGTAGGTTGTGGATAGGTCCATGACATTCCCCTAGGAGACTGTGGGCGTGGAAGGTGTCACCGTTTCCAATCGGGACAACTTTTCATAGGCCGCGTAGCGCCGGGCGTTTTCCTCAGTGGAATCGGCCATCATCTGTTTGAAGGCTTCGGGGTGCTGTTTTTCCACGATGCGGAATCGGGCCTCGTTGCTGGTGAAGCGACTCAGTTCGCCCTTCGGCGCGTTTGAATCCATAGCCAGGGCGCTGAGACCCTGATCTAGCCGCCTTGGATCGTAGCGGAACAGTGGCCAGTATCCGGTTTCCACCGCCAGCTTGGACTGCTCCCCGCTCATGGCCAGATCGTAGCCGTGGGCGATGCAGGGGCTGTAAGCCAGGATGAGGCTCGGACCGGGGAAGGACTCGGCCTCCTGGAAGGCCCGCACGGTTTGGGCGTCCTTGGCCCCGATGGCCACCTTGGCGACGTAGATGTGGCCGTAGCTCATGGCCAATAGCGCGAGATCCTTTTTAGGCGTGGTCTTGCCGCTCACCGCGAATTTCGCCGCGGCGCCCATGGGCGTGGCTTTGGAGGCCTGCCCGCCAGTGTTGGAGTAGACCTCGGTATCCAGCACCAGGATGTTCACATCCAGGCCCGAGGCCAGCACGTGGTCCAGGCCGCCGTAGCCGATGTCGTAGGCCCAGCCGTCGCCACCGACGATCCAGACGCTGTGCTTCACCAAGTGGTCCGCCAGTTCCAGCAGTTGAATCGCTGCGGGATCCTTGGATGAGCCCAATCGCGTTCTCAGCTCGGTCACTCGTTCGCGCTGGATCCGAATGCCAGCCTGGTCCGGCTGGGTGGCATCCAGCAGGCCGTGAACCAGGGCTTCAGGCAGCAGGGGAGCCGGGCGAACGAGCAGTTCTCTTGCCTGCTCTGCTTGCTTCTCCACTGCCAGACGCATGCCGTACCCAAACTCGGCGTTGTCCTCGAAAAGACTGTTGGACCAGGCGGGGCCGCGGCCTTCCTTGTTCGTCGTGTAGGGCGTGGTGGGCAGGTTGCCGCCGTAGATGGAAGAGCAGCCCGTGGCGTTGGCGATCAGGAGCCGGTCGCCGTAGAGCTGGGTCAGCAGCTTGATGTAGGGCGTTTCGCCGCAGCCTGAGCAGGCGCCGCTGAACTCGAACAGGGGTTCCAGGAACTGCGTCCCCTTCACGTCCAGCTTCACGGTTTCGCGGTCCACTTCGGGCAGATCCAGGAAGAACGCAAAATTGGCGACCTCGCGCTCCCGGATGGGAGCCTGGGGCACCATATCAATGGCCTTGTGCTTGGGATTGCTCTTATCTTTGGCGGGGCAGATCTGCACGCAAAGAGTGCAGCCGGTGCAATCTTCGGGCGCCACCTGGATGACATATTTCTGGCCCTTGTATTCCTGGCCTTTGTAATCCATTGAAGCGAATCCATCGGGCGCGCCAGAAAGCGCCGCGGGCTCGAAAACCTTGGCCCTGATGGCAGCATGGGGGCAGATCAGCACGCACTTATTGCATTGGATGCAGATGCTGGAATCCCACGCGGGAATCTCTTGCGCGATGTTGCGCTTCTCCCATTTCGCAGTGCCTGTGGGCCAGGTTCCGTCCGGTGGGAAGGCACTCACGGGGAGCCTATCCCCAAGGCCCGCAAGGATGAGAGCGCTCACCTGCTTCACGAAGTCTGGCGCGGCATCAGGCACCACCGGCGGGCGGCGCCGATTCGAATTCGGCGCGGCGGGAACAATGACTTGATGCAGGTGCGCCAAGGCCGCGTCCACGGCCTCGAAATTGCGTTGAACCAGCGCCTCACCCTTCTTGGCGTAGGTTTTTTCGATGGCGTGCTTGATGGCTTGAATAGCTTCGTCCTGGGGCAGCACGCCGGAGATGGCGAAGAAGCAGGTCTGCATGATGGTGATGATGCGGCCACCCATGCCGCTTTCCTTGGCCACTTTATATGCGTCAATGGTGTAGAACTTGATGTGCTTGGCGATGATCTGTTCCTGCATTTCGAAGGGCAGCGTGCCGAAGACTTCCTCGGGCGCCGTGGGACTGTTCAGCAGGAAGGTGGCGCCATCCACGGCTTCCGCCAGCATGTCGAAGCGATCCACGAACTGGGGCTGATGGCAGGCGATGAAGTTCGCGGTGCGAATAAGGTAGTGGCTGCGGATGGGGTTGGGCCCGAAGCGCAGAT
>JANOLT010000064.1:0-3425 GCA_031419915.1 Holophagaceae bacterium | reverse complement strand
TGGGCTTCGGCGTCGGCAATGGCTTGGGCTTCACCATGGGCTTGGGCTTCGTTGGATCCTGGGTGCCGCGTGATGGTGATGGCTGCGAGCCACCGTCGTCACTGGGGGAAGGCGAGCGGGAACTGTAGTCCCTGCCAGGCGGTGGGGGTGGGGGCTTGCAGTCGCGCTCAAGGCGGGCCAGCTCTTTATGGAGGAAGATGAGTTCGGCTTGATAGCCACTGACTTCTTCCATGATGTAGCCCGCCATGGTCATGTTCATGGCTTCGAAGCGATCCATGGCCTTGCGCCGGAAGATCACATGGTGCTGATCGTAGGTAGCCCTGCAGGCGTCCTGATGGACCTTCTCGTGGGCGCGGATGGCTTCTTCCAGGCATTTGGTGGGGGCTTTCACCACGATGTTGCAGTTATTGTCCGTGCCACCGGAAGCCTGAAGCGGGATGCGCCCAGGGGTGTTCGTAGCGCTCATGGCCGCGTCCACCTTCGCCTGAAGGGCAACCCGGCCCGGCGTGGTGTAGGGTGTCATTGCAAGCTTGCTGATCTCGTTGCCATAAGCTTCGATGGCGGCTGTATCCCTCTTGATGCGTACCTTGATGTCCCCCTTGTCAATGCAGTCGCAGGGGCCCTGGGCGAACAAGGGAAGGGCGGCGAGAAAGAAGATCGCGAACGCATAGCGCATGGGAACTCCCGGGAACGGCCTGAAGGCATAAAGGTTTGTTGCTTCGAATGTTGCAATGGAATCTCCGCAATGGCAAGTGCCGATGCCCCAGCGTCCAATTTCTCAAGCCGCAGCATAGGGGCATAGGGTTATCGGTTTAGCTGAGCCGTAGGGAGTAGGGTTTATCAACATCGCTTTTGGTTTCCCAAAAAGTTGGTTTCCCATGGCCCCAGACCCCGCCCAGCAGGATCCAACCTTGCCAATCCACCTCGGCCTGATATCCTGTTAATCCCCACTGGGGAGTGGTCTAACGGTAGGACAACAGATTCTGATTCTGTCAGGTGAGGGTTCAAATCCTTCCTCCCCAACCAATCCGGCCCGGCAGTTCCGGCACGATCCCAAAGCTCCGGCCAAGGGCAGCATCAAAAGCACCACAAGGTCCCATCGTCTAGTGGTTAGGACATCGCCCTCTCACGGCGGCAGCATGGGTTCGACTCCCATTGGGACTACCAATAAATGGCCACATGAGTGGCCATTTGTTTGTTACCGGCTCTCGTATTCAGCGTCGATTTTACGCGCCGGATGGAAGTGGATTCTGAAAGGATCAAAGCCGCGATTGATCGCATGATCGCGTGGGGCGAGGCCGAATGGCAATCCTTCAAGCCTCTCAAATTCTCAAGGTGCTACGCTTGGCGTATTCCCTAAAAGCGGCATGAATCAAAAACGTCCAACCCAAGAAAGCACCTTTGATTTAGATGGCGCCACCATGGCGGCCAATTCGGGATATTTGCGCTCGAATTCCCCGTTAGAAGAGTGGGCCCTGATCCGCTACGTGGGGCATCCCATCGGCGAAGTCATCACCTTGCGTTTCGGTGGCATGATCATCGGTCGCTCCGCGGATAACGACATCTGCCTGGCTGAAGCCGAAGTGAGCCGTCTGCATTCGAAGCTCGATGTGGTGATGGAAGGGGGTCAAGCCGTATCCGTGATGCTCCAGGATCTGGGATCCACCAACGGCACCTTCGTGAATGGGAAACGGCTGGTTCCTGAAGCTGAGCCCACGGTACTGCAAAACGGAGATGTGGTGCGAGTCGGCAGCCACGCGTTCAAGCTCAAGCGACTGGATGACATGGAACGCCATTATCACGAAGTAGTCCTGACGCAGACCACGCTGGATCCCCTTACCGGCGTAGGGAATCGCGCCACGGTGCTGGGCCACTTGGAGAAGCATTTCGATTTGGCGCGACGCTACAAACGCCCCCTCTCGGTGATACTCGCGGATCTGGATTACTTCAAAGCAGTCAATGACACCTATGGTCATGCCACAGGAGATCTCGTACTACAGGCCTTTGGCGTGATTCTCCTCGGTCGGCTTCGAGGCAGCGATCAAGTGGGCCGCATCGGGGGGGAAGAATTTCTGGTGGTGCTCCCGGAAACCCACGGCCACGAAGCGGTGAGCGTGGCCGAGAATCTGCGCAGCGCCATCAAGTCCGAACCCGTGAGCCGGCCCGACGGCACGCCTTTCTATGTGAAAGTCAGCCTGGGCGTGGCGCAGGTCCAGGAAGCCGATGCCAATGGCGGATCGCTGCTGGCGCGGGCGGACGTGGCGCTTTACCGCGCGAAAAACCTGGGCCGTGACCGCGTGGAATTCGATTCACCGCTCTAATTTGTCTGATTGGTCTAATCCGTGAATCCTGTGATGATCCCGGCTGAAGCCTCCCGCCGCCTGCTTATGGGAGCCCAGGGCCTGCTGGACGACCCGGAAAGGCGCGCCACCAAGGCCTCGCTTTCCAACCTCATCCGGCGTTTGGGATTCGTGCAGATGGACTCCATCAACGTCATAGAACGGGCCCATCACCTGACGCTGCACACCCGGATGGATGCATTCAAGCAGGAACAATTCGCTCACGCGCTGGAAAAGGACCGGACCCTTTTCGAGCATTGGACCCACGATGCTTCGGCCATTCCTGTGGAATGGTTTTCCCACTGGAAACCGCGATTCCAAAAGGACAAAGCGCGCCTCCAAGGCAACGCCTGGTGGCAACACCATTTCCAAGGTGTCAATGGGGACCAAGTGGTGGCGCAGGTTCTGGAGCGCATCACAAATGAAGGCCCCCTAAAAAGCGCGGACTTCGAGCACCCGGAAAAACGTGGGCCCTGGTGGGGCTGGAAGCCGCAAAAAGCGGCTCTCGATTTCCTGTGGCGCACCGGTCAGTTGGCCATTGTCAGACGCGTCCATTTCCACAAGGTCTACGATCTGACCGAACGGATACTGCCCAATCAGCATTTCGCGATGGAACCCGATGAAGAAGCTCATATCCACTGGGCCTGTACATCGGCCTTGGAGCGCCTGGGGGTGGCATCACCGAAGGAACTCGCGGATTTCTGGGCCTCCCTGGACATCACCCAGGTCAAGGTCTGGTGTGAGCATGAGGCCAAGGCAGGTCGCATCGTTGCAGTGCATGTTGAAGGTGCTGATGGATCCAAACCGCGAGCCGCATTCGCCGTGGCGGATTGGGAGACACGCTTGAAGAATCTGCCGGACGCGCCGGATCGTACACGGCTACTGTGTCCGTTTGATCCGGTACTCCGGGACCGAGCGCGGGCGCTAAGAAATTTTGGCTTCGATTACAGGTTCGAAGCCTTCGTGCCGGATGGCAAACGCGCCTATGGCTATTTCGTCCTACCGATTCTCGAAGGCGAAAAAATCGTGGGCCGCCTGGATCCCAAATTTCATCGAAACCAAAGCCTGCTGGAAATCAAGGGCCTG
>JANOLT010000063.1:0-3106 GCA_031419915.1 Holophagaceae bacterium | reverse complement strand
CCCAGCGCGCCGCCGTAGACCGCGCGGTAGGCCCGCACCGGACTGCTGTCGCCACCGGGGAAGTGGGTCAAGGCCTCTTTGAAAAGCTCGTCATTGCTCATGGCTCAACCTCATCCCTCATAACCTCATCCCTCGATAACTTCCCGTGTTGGTGCAAAAGTGCGAAGCATGTGTATCAGTGAATCTTTTTTCGGCTCGCAAACACCGTCGACCCCAATACCGGAAGCTTCGAAAGCTTTGGCGGCGCGGTCCCCCCAGGCGAAGTGCAGCAGATTACCTGAAATGCCAGCCATGTGTTCAGCCTGCAACGGGCTCAACGCTAAAAGAGCATCCACGCTAGGCAGAGTGGGCTCGGGCTTGGTGGGGACTTCTCGATGGGTGATCCAAGGGTGAATACGCCAGGCTGTGCCCTTTGCCACTGCTTCGATGTGTTGGCGGCTGCGCTCGCCTCGCGCCAGCACAAAATCGCCACCCTCGGGATAGGCCTGGATGAGCATGTCCCACAAACTTTCGGCCGTGGCTTGCCGGGGGCGGCGAATGTGGCCGAAATCAGCGAATTCGCATCCCAGGTTTTGTTCCGTACCTTCGCCCTGCACTACCACGTCCATGGATTTCGTCACCCAGACTTTGACCGCTTGAGCCGCGGCGGGACTCAGCACAAGCAAGGCTGAAACCGTGTCAAGCGCCATGGGCGGGGTAGCGTGGGTGAATTCCTGGCTGGTGATGTAGTAGGGCACGGGCTCCCAGCTCGCCTCGGCCACGGCGCGGCAGAGGGGGTGATCCAGTGGGCGTGCCAGAGCCAGTTTCACGAAAGCCCCATCTGACTCAATACGCTTGAAACCAGCAAGGCGTCATCATCGCCGATGGCTTCGCCTCGTTGAATGTCCGTATCCGACGCGAAAGCCCCGCGGAGCCGGATACGACCGTCCTCCAGTCGTTGCGCCAGCGCGCCAAGGGGCTGTTGACAGCCGCCACCAACGCCCGCCAAAAGAGCGCGTTCAAGGCGCACACAACGAGCCGTCAAGGGATCGTGAAGATCCGAAAGGGCCGCGATGAGATCCGTGCGATCGCCCCGTGTTTCAGCCAGCAAAGCCCCCTGCCCCGGCGCAGGAAGCAATTCTTCAGGGGTCAAAGCCCGCACATCGAGATCCGAAAGATCAAGTTCAAGGCGCCGCAGGCCCGCGGCTGCCAGCACGGTGCCGTGCAGCAGTTCGCCCCTCATCTCACCGTCACGCACACGCTGCACGCGCGTGGGCACATTGCCACGGATCCAAGTGAACGTTGCATCGGGGAAGGTAGATTTGAGCATCCGTTCTCGCCGGACAGAACTGGTTCCAATGATGCAATGTTTGGGTGCGTCCTTGCGCATCACCAGCCAATCGCTACAATCCTCACGGCTGGGAATGCAGGCGATCTGGACACCTTGAGGCCGTTCCAGGGAGACATCCTTCAGGCTATGAATGAGCAGATCCACTGTTTCATCCGCTAAAGCGTCTTCCAGTTCCTTGGTGAAGAAACCCGAACCCCGGGATTCATCAAGAGGTCCATTCAGCCACTGGTCGCCCGAAGTCGTGTAGCGTTTCCAGTCAACGTGGAAGCCCTTGGATTCCAGGTGCTTCACTAGGAATTCGGCCTGGGCCACGGCGAGCAGAGAACTTCGAGTCCCGACGATCACAGTTGGTGTACTCATTCCCAAGTCACTCCATCAATGAATTCATCAAGGCCCAGCATTGGTGTAGTCATTCCCGGGTCACCCCATCAATCATCAATCGTCAATCATTTCAATGGTCATCCTGTAACAGCTTTCAAGGCCCAGCGGGCATCTCAGAGGCGCTGGAACCAGGATTCATCTTCTCTTAATTCCACCCAGGCGTCACGTCCTAACCCTGAGCGTGAAGGGTCAAAGTTCAAGTCCCCAACAATCTCTGAATCGCTTCCCAGTCCCACTCGACGGCCATCGGCAGGGATTCCTCACGCAGGTCCTGCTGCGTGAGATATGTGTCATAAATCACGATGGCAGCCATGCTCTCAGCCACCGGCACGATGCGCGGCGCGATGCAAGGATCATGGCGTCCCTTGGTGGAGATCTCCGTCGCTTCGCCTGCCTTGGTGATTGTTTTCTGCGCGTGGCTGATGGAGCTGGTGGGCTTCACGGCAAGTCGCACCACGATGGGCGCACCGGTGCTGATACCCCCTAGGGTTCCGCCCGCGTCATTTTTCTGGGACCCCTCAGGTGTCAGCGGATCATTGTTCTCGCTGCCGCGTTTGCGTGCGGATGCGAAGCCGCTGCCGATTTCAACGCCCTTCACCGCGCCGATGCTCATCATGGCGTAGGCAAGCAGGCCATCCAGCTTGGCGAAGGTGGGATCGCCCAAGCCAACGGGCAGGCCCTCAATCCAGATTTCGGCCACGCCGCCGACACTGTCACCTTCGCTGCGGGCCTGTTTCACCGCCGCCTTTTGCGCCGGGAAAGTATCAGGATCCGCGACCCGTAGCGGATTCTTTTCCACAAAGTCCCAGTCAATGCGCTGGCCCTCGATGCCAGCGATCTCCCGGTTGAATCCGCGAATGGTGATGCCAAGGGAAGCCAACTGCTGCTTGGCCCAAGCCCCGGCCGCTACCCGCGCAAGGGTTTCTCGCCCGCTGCTGCGGCCGCCCCCGCGGGGATCACGGATGCCGTACTTGCGGTCGAACGTAAAGTCCGCGTGGCCTGGGCGGAAGAGCTCCGCAATGGTCTTGTAGTCGCCGCTCTTCTGATTCTCGTTGAACACGATAAGGGCGATCGGATGGCCTGTGGTCTTGCCTTCAAATATGCCCGACAGCACTTGCACCCGGTCGCCTTCGTTGCGAGGCGTCACGAGATCCGATTGTCCCGGCCTCCGGCGGTCCATCTCTTTCTGAATCTCCTCCAGATCGAAGGGCAGCCCAGGCTTAACCCCATCCATGACCACGCCCACCGCCGACCCGTGGCTTTCGCCGAAGCTCAAGATGCGAAACGCGCGGCCGAAAGTGGATGGGGAAGCGAAGAGCATGGGTCTATTGTGCCGCGGGGGACTCGTCCTTCGTCAGGAAAGAGTGATCCAGCCAGCGGCGCTGATAGACTGAC
>JANOLT010000062.1:0-7196 GCA_031419915.1 Holophagaceae bacterium | reverse complement strand
CGGGTCGTCGTCGAAGAACAGCCAGTGCCGGATGAACTCGTCTTGCAGGCGCGACATCAACATCCCGCGGCAAGTAGGGAAGATCCAGACCTGTGCCGATGCCCGGAAGCAGAAGCTTCTCGCCGGGTTTCAGATCCAGCGATGCGATAGATTCCCTTCGCGCGGTGCGCAGCAGGCCTGCCATGGCCAGATCATAGAAAGGCGCTGCCAGCCGATAGGCGATGGCCCGTTTCATGGATTGCCCGGATTGCCCGGCTTGCTCAAGCTCTGCGCAAGATCATCCAAACACAGTTCCACGGCGCGGTTGATCTCAGGCGTTTTGCCCAGTTTGATGCGGGCGTAGGGGTTGGCCATGTGGCTCTCGGCGTGGGCTTCGATGTGATCGCTCAGGTTGGGCTGCTGGCTCACCAGCACCGCGCGGTTCTCCAACCCCAGGGCTTCGGCATTCTTTTTCTGATGGTCATGGGCTGAGTGCGGCAGGGGAATCAAGATGGCGCCCCGGCCCGCGGCCTTCAGCTCCGCGCAGGTGCTGGCACCGGCCCGTGAGATGACCAGACTGGAGGCTTCCATGGCTTCGTCCATGGCCTCGATGAAAGGCACGATCTGATGCCGCTCGTGGCGGAGTTCAGCCTTGATCCGCTCGAATTCTTGCGTACCGGTCTGGTGCAGGATCGTCCAATCGGGAAACCGTTCCAGCAGCGGTGGTGCGGCCAAGATCATCGCGTCGTTGATGGCCCGTGCCCCGCCGCTTCCCCCCAGCACAAGAATCTGGAAGGGCGATTTCAAGTCCTTCACCTGGATGAATTCTCGAAGAAAGGACGATCGGATCGGCGTGCCCACCGTGAGGCAATCGGCGTTGGGCAGCAGGGGGATGACCGCGTCCATGCCGCACCACACACGCTTGGCGCCCTTCGCAACGCGGCGCACCAATTCGCCCGGCGCGGCATTGCTCTCATGCAGGAAATAGGGGATGCCTAACGAGCGCGCCGCGAGCAGGGCTGCCGCCGCGCCGTAGCCGCCGGTACCGATGACCGCCCAGGGGCGCTCCCGCTTCCAGCGTGCCACCAGGACGCGCTTGGCCCGCCACAGCTTCCATGCGGCACGAGCGATCTTCCAGGGCGAGCGGCCTAAAAAGCCTTCTACGTCAAAAAGCAGATGGGGCCATTGCGACTGCGGCAGTTTGATGCCTTCGATGCCGCGGGTGGCACCCACGAATGCGATGGGGCGCCCCGGCCATCGCGCCTTCGCGCCTTCCGCCAGAGCCACCGCCGGGAAGAAGTGCCCGCCCGTGCCGCCGCCCGTGAACACCAGGGCATCCTTGAAATCGATCTGAGTCATGCCTTCAGACTAGCTGAGAGCCGGTGCCCCCGAACCAGGCAACGAAACAAAACGGGGCGAATGGCAGGCTACCCGCGGTCAGGATCATCGCGACGGAAATCACAATTTTTTTTCAAGCGCCGTGAACCCCTAGAAGCCCAGGGAGTTTAGCCTTCGCTGGGTTCGTAGAAGGTGGGATCTGGGAAATCTTGGCGAGACGATGAGCGGGCTCCACGATACGATAGGGAGCGATGCCGAACTGAAATATTCAGCGTCCAGACGATCCCTTTTTCGGAGTTTCCATGAAGATCCTCGTCGCCCTTAAACAGGTGCCTGACACCGAAACCAGAATCAAGCTGGCGGCGGACGGGAAGTCCATCAATCCTGCGGATGTGAAGTGGATCACCAGCCCCTACGACGAATACGCGCTGGAAGAAGCCATTCGCCTGAAGGAAAGCAAGGCCGCGGAAGTCACGGTGGTGAGCCTTGGCGGAGATAGCGTCAAGGACGTGCTTCGCAACGCGCTTGCGCTGGGAGCCGACAATGCCGTGCTGCTGAAGAGCGACGCATCAGATCCCCTGGCCATCGCGTCGGCTCTGGCTGCCTGGGCCAAAGATAAGGGCTTTGATCTCATCATGGCCGGCAACAAAGGCATGGGCGGCGACAACGCTTCGGTGGGACCCATGATCGCCGAGCTGCTGGGCATCGCCCAAGCCAACGTCGTTGTCAAATTGGAAATTGGCGATGGAACCTTCCGCGCCGAGCGCGAAATCGAGGGCGGGACCGAAGTCATCGAAGGCAAGTTGCCCGCTGTCATCACCGCGCAAAAGGGCCTGAACGAGCCCCGCTACGCCAGCCTCAAGGGCATCATGGGCGCCAAGAAAAAGACCATCGAAGAAATTGATGGCGCCGCTCCGTCCGGTTTCACTTCAGTGGTGGGCATGGTGATGCCACCGGCTCGTCCCGAAGGTCGCAAGCTGGATGGTGACGCCGCTCAGCAAGCTGCGGCGCTCTTAAGTGCGCTCAAGGATGAAGCCAAGATCTTCTAAGCGCTGATTTTTTTGATGAAAAAACGCAACGACTTGATTTGGGGATTCCGATGATTCTGGTGTTTTGTGAATTGAAAGACGGCAAGCTTCGCAAGCCTTCCACCGAGGCTCTTTCTGAGGGCCGCCGCTTGGCCGATGCATCTGGCAAGAGCCTGGGCGCGCTGTTTGTGGGTGCATCCAATGCTGGGGCCGCAGATGCCGCGAAGTATGGCGCAGACGTGATCCTGACCTGCGAAGCCGCGCATCTGGCCTCCTACAGCAGCGATGCCTTCGCCATCGCCATCTCAGACGCGGTGAAAACCAAGGGCGCCACCGTGCTGCTTGGCGGCGCCACGGCCATGGGCAAGGACGCCCTGCCCCGCGCGGCCGCAAGGCTTGGCGCTGGCTACGCTGGCGATGTCACAAGCCTTTCCATGGTGGACGGCAAGTTGGTGGCCGTGCGCCCCGTCTACGCGGGTAAAGCTTTCGCGACGACCGCCTTCAGCAGCAATGTGCAAGTGGCCACCACGCGGCCCAATGTTTTTACCGCCACAGAGAAGACCGGCACGGGCGCTATGGAATCACTGCCAGCCCCGGCCGGTGACTTCAAGGCCATCGTGAAGGAGATCCTGGCCAAGGGCAGCGCCAAGGCGGATCTCACCGAAGCCAACATCATCGTCAGCGGCGGTCGCGGCATGAAGAATGGCGAGAACTTCGCCATCCTCGAAGAGCTGGCGGATGCGCTTGGCGCTGTGGTGGGGGCCTCCCGGGCCGCGGTGGACGCGGGCTGGGGCATCTCCCACGGCATGCAAGTGGGCCAGACCGGAAAAGTCGTGAGCCCCACCCTCTACATCGCCTGTGGCATCAGCGGCGCCATCCAGCACATCGCCGGCATGAGTGGATCAAAGTACATCGTCGCCATCAACAAAGATCCCGAAGCGCCCATCTTCAAGCTCGCCTCCTACGGCATCGTGGGAGATCTGTTCGAAGTGGTGCCGGAACTGACCAAGGCCGCCAAGGCGCTAGGCATCACCGCGCATTAGCGAATTCTGTTAGCCTTCGTCGTCGTTTCCCATCGGCAGAGATCTAAGCAAATCCATCGAATCCTAGAGAGATCCTTTCCTTTGGGCTTTGGCGGCTAGCTGCGTTCGGGGGCGTCGCCATTCTTCGCGTTCCATGCGCGGATCTTCAGAAAATTGTCGTGGGTGATGCGGCCTTCGAACAGATTCTTATTCCAGCGGAGAAGGCAGAGTGCCTTTCGGCGGCCAGGTTGCGGATCGTCCGCGACGATCTTCAATTCCCCGCGTTTCACGACCTCCACCCGGGTGCCATCCACGAAGGAAACAAGGGCCCATGGGCCGTTGAACGACACGCGCCAAACACCGTGGTACTCGGCATCCAGCTGCAGATAAAGTTTCCAGTTTATTGGAGTCGCAGGCACGGTCGTGAACTCGGCCCAGGCCTCTTCGTAAGTTGGCGAATGGCTCAGGGCCGGCGCCAGCAGCTCCTCGATCTGCATCACATGATCTGTTGGAGCGGGCTTCGCCAATTGCCCAGCATGGAGGTTCTGGCGCTGGATGCGACGTCGCCAATTGGGAAATTGTTGCGCGTAATAGAAGACCGGAAAGAGCAGTGATAGCCACGGAAAACCCGCATTGATGGTAGGCAGATCCGGAATGTCCAGCGGCATCACTTTCCACAATTCCATGTACGCGATGAAGCCCAGGAGCAGGCCCTCGATGGGGTAGGCAAAGATGGCGATGCGGTAGGTGAGAAGGTTGCCTTTCGGCATCAGCCTTGGCAGCACCAAGGGCCCAAGCACCAGCAGGAAGAGCAGAAAAAGGAACCAGGGGACGCTGGCCTTGCGCGGAAAGGCGTAGGAACACGCCGCTCCAATGACAAGGGTGAGAAGGCCACCCAAATGCGTACGCTGCACTTCGGTTTGGGAGCGCAGGTAATCCGTGGCTGGGACGGCTTCTTCAAGGGTGAGCATGGGAGTTCCACCTCCCATCATACGGGCTCGAAGCCCTCACTGTACAAGAAGGCGTGGGCATCCTCCGGATCTCCGAACCGTGCGATGACCTCGGTCCCTTCACGCATATCGCCATCCGCCCGATCCAGGGACGAAAAACATTCGCGGATGATACAGGCACCGCCTATCTCATCCAATCCCAGTTGCACGAGCTCCCAGGTGACTCCGTGGTCATCGCGCCAGACTTCCACGTTCATCATGGCATTCACTGCTTCTCAAAAAACATCACCACCATGCCAAAGCCCACGCGATCGCCAGGCATGGTTTCCCGGGCGTCCCCAGCCTGCAGGCGGTCGCCCTTCACATAGGTGCCGTTGGTCACGCCGGGCTCTTCGACGATGAAGAAGCGGCCGTGCTCGCACAGGATCCTGGCATGGCGTCGGCTGATGCTCAGGTTTGGATCCTCATCGGTCAGGTCAATGTCTGGATACAGGCCCGTAGCGGGATCGAATCGGCCCACAAGGGCCCCATGGCTGTTGATGGGATAACGCTTGCCGGTGATGACGGACACCAGGCAGGAGCCAAACACTGGGGCCACGACGACCTTCTGGTTCTTGGCCGGATCATCGCCCGCGCTCTCGACGCGGCTGGCCAGCTCACGATTCCGCTGCGCCAAGCGCTGCATCATCTTCACGGAAACTTCTGGGTTCTGCCGGATCATGCGCAGGAAAGTTCCCCGGGTGATCGCGATGAGCTCCGTGTCTTCCAGTGCAACAGCCGTGTGGGCGCGGGAAATGGTTTCCAGCAAACTGCCTTCACCAAAAAATTCACCCTTGGATGGTTCCTCGATCCAGTCACCCATGGGTTTGTCCCCGGTATACAGGCGGATTTTGCCATTCAGAATCACGTACATCTGCTGGGCCAGGTCCCCCTTCGTGTAGACCACTTCACCTTCGCGGAAGCGAAGCTTGCTCTGGTCAATGAAACTGGAATCGGCCATCGGGGGTCCAAGTGAATGACTTAGGTTAGCCTGCCCCGACCTGGAATGGGCAAGAGGCTTCGAGAAGCTTTGTATCGTTCAGGGTCCAGCGATTGTGCCAAGGGCTTCAAATGTCTTGTGCAACAAGGCCTGCAGCAGTTCGGCTTCCTCGTGGCAAAACCCATCGAGCGAGGCACAGTCGAGATCCAGCACTGATATGAGCCTGCCCGCACGATCGAAAACCGGCAGTACCAATTCGGAGCGGGTGGCGTCATCACAGGCGATATGACCGGGAAAAGCTTTAACGTCCGGCACAAGCTGAAGGGTCTCCGTTCGGGCGCAGGCTCCGCAAACGCCGCGTTCGAAGGAAATCCGCAAGCAGCCCATCCCCCCCTGATAGGGCCCCACCGCAAGCTCTCGTTCCGCCACGCGGCGGTAGAACCCGCACCAATTTGTTTGGGGCAAGCTCTCCCAAAGCAGGCAGGCCAACGTGGCTTCCAGCGCGATCTCATCCGTCTCGCCTTCCACCGCCGCGAGGATCTGCGGCAAGGCATCTCTCAGCCGCGCAACGCGCTCCAAGGGCGGCAACAGCGTGCCGCGGTCGAGCCTGGGGAGGAAGATGCCTTCGGACATGGAGTTAGTGTAAGGCGGCTGGCCAGCGTCTTGAGGGCGGAAAACTTTACTCCCGTGATTGCGATGCCATCGAGAATTGAAATCCTCATAAGGTATAGGTATGACCCTCCTTCGCTGGCTGGCTGCGCCGCTCTCGCCGTTCTACGGCGCGGTGGTACGCTTGCGGAACCACGCGTTTGATGCGCATCCGGAGCGGGCGTCGAGAGTTGATGCGCGAGTCATTTCCATCGGGAACCTGAGCACCGGTGGCACGGGCAAGACGCCGCTGACGCTTTACCTTGCAGAATCGCTCCAAGCCGCGGGCTGGGCCAATGCGGTGATCTCCCGGGGCTACGGCGGCAAACGGGCTTTCGATGTGATGGACGTGGGCCCGGAATCAAACGCCGCGCAAGTGGGCGATGAACCGTTGCTCATGGCCCGGCGCTTGGGTGCGGGCCGGGTGGTGGTGGCCCGCAAACGCGCTGCTGGTGCCGCGAGATCTCTGGCTCTTAATCCTTTAACCAAAGTGCTGCTGCTGGACGATGGCTTCCAGCACCGCGCCCTGCATCGCGACCTGGACTTGCTGGTGCTGGATGGCGTGCGGAGGTGGGGCAACGGAAAGATGTTGCCGATGGGTGATCTGCGGGAGCCCCAGGACTCTGCGAAACGATCTCATGCGCTGGTGGTGACCCGTGGCGGCTTGGCCCCGAAGGATGAAATCGAAGCTTGGTGGAAGCAGTACGGTAGCGGCGGGCCTACCTTCTACGTGGATTTCGCCATTGGCGCTTTGCGCTCCTTCAACGCCAAGGGCGAACCAGCGCGCCTGGAATTGCCGGCCCGAGACCTGGGGCAATTCTTCGCCTTCTGCGGCCTTGGCCATCCCGAGGCGTTCTTTGCGGACCTGCTGGTGGCAGGCCTTTCCTGGTCAGGCACGAGAGTATTCCGGGATCATCATGCCATCAGTCCCCGGGAATTGTGGCTGGTGCAGGAAGAAGCCGCGAAGGACGGAGCTTCAAGCTTGGTCTGCACCGAAAAGGACGCCGTGAAACTTGGAATTGAGCACCTTGCCGTGCTTCAAATGCCCCTGTGGATCGCAGAGCAGAAAGTCATCGGCGCGGAAGCATTGCTGGCGTGGGTTCTGGAGCGGCTGGAAAGCATCGGGGGAATGAGGTGACGCCACACTTGAGCCCGGATTTTGCGATTGCGCGATTCCCTTGGCTTCAGGCTTCGGACTTCAGGCTTCAGGTTCGCATCACTCAGCGTACAAACCGATGCATATCGATTTTTG
>JANOLT010000061.1:0-7499 GCA_031419915.1 Holophagaceae bacterium | reverse complement strand
TGACCCCCGCCTAGCCTCAGGCTTCGGGCTACAGGCTTCAGGTTCGCATCACCAACAGCACAATCCAATGCGAGGCGATTCTTTGCCTGCAGCCTGATTCTTGAAGCCTATTTCATCCTGTCCAAATGCAAAATCCGGGATCAATGAGCAATGAGCAATGATCAATGATTAATGATCCAAGCGTCGTGTCCCGGAGGGATCACGTCGGCGTCAGGGGCGAGGCCGCACGAAACTGAATTCCACGGCCGCCTTCTTCACCTGGCCCCCGACCTCGAGGACGGGATAGGCCAGGAAGTTGATCGGACCTGTGGCCGGGGCTGGATCGACCACGAGGTCGCGCCCGTGGCTCAGTTCCAGCCGGTTGGCGGGGTGGTGGCCGAAGTAGTAGGTTGAAAGGCCCGTGTACTTGTCCGCTTCGCTGATGTCCACGGGCCACCACTTCCCGTCGGCGTAGAACTCCGCCCAGCAGTGGTAGCCGTCGATCCCGCCGTTGTTCCGATCGGAGGGGATGGCGACGCCGATGGCGAACCGGGCGGGAATCCCGGCCGTGCGCGCGAGCGCGATGAAATAGGCGTGGAAGTCGGTGCAGTTGCCGGTACGGGCGTCGCAGGCGTACATGGCGTCCCCTTGGCCCCAGCCGTCGCCGTACTTCTGGTACCGCATCCGGTCGATGACGTGGTCGTAGAGTGCCCGCGCCCTGACGAGTTCGCCGCGCTTGCCCGCGAGAACCTCGGCAACAATCTTCTCGAACGTCGCGTCCAAGGGAACCTTTCGCTCGGGTCCGAGATACTGCCCTTCCCGGGGCCTGTCGGCCGCATAGGGACCCTTTTCGCGCCGTTTCACCGCAAAGCGCATCTCGAGGACTTTCTTCCCGTCCATGGGCCCCAGCTCGATGTAAAGCACGTCATTGCCGTATACGCGGTCCTTGAGCCTCCGCTCCTTCCCCGCGAGCCGGGTCGACCGCACCTCGACCGTCTGGTACGCATCGGTGGCCGGAAGGGGAAGCCAGATCCGGGCTGCCTTGGGGATCTCCGGCAGCGTCACCCGGTAGATGAACTCGAAGGCGTCCTTCCCTTTGAGCACGCCGAAGTGCGCGTCGGTCGCCTTGCCCACCGCGATCCGGCGCCAGGTGCCGTCCGCACTCTGGTCCCAGGCATAGTATGGCTGACCATTGAGCTTGTGGACAGTGGTCTCGGTGACCGACATGGCGTTCGCTCCGCCGTCGAGAAAAAAGTCGACGTCGTAGACATCCCCGCTCACATCGGCGAGGTCGACGCAGGCGAACTGCCGCTTCGGTCCCAGGCTCGATAGGTATTCCATGTGGACGCGGACGAGCTTCAGCCGAAGCTGCTTCTCGCCAAACGTCAGGGCGAAGGTGCCTTCGCCCGCCTGCACCTGCTCCTCGATGTGCCGCTCGATGGCCACCTGGATGTCCGCAGTGACGACCGTGCCGTCAGGTTTGGTTGCCTTGGCAGCCCTTTCACCGTCCGCGGCGGAGGGGCTGACAAGCGCGGGGGTTCCGACGCTCGCCACGGGGAGGGACATGGCACCGGGCGCATTTAAGTCATGCGTCTGGCCCATCAAGCCCGCACACACGCCTAGAGTCACGAATCCAAAGCGGCTCATGGTCGCCCTCTCCTGAACGTGCCGTAGATGCCAAGTCGCAGGTTCGCTGGGCAGCCCAGCCACTCGATAGATAGGGACCGTTGCGGAGTGGCCAGCGAAGTTCTGGCCGCTCCGTTACGGCCCCTTGTGCCGCGCAGCGGCCTAGCCCTTGGGATGCTCACCTTTGGGGTGCTCAGCCTTTTTGGCCGGATTGCAGCATGGGGCTGCGCAGTCCTTGGGGCACTTCTTGGCCTCGTGCGTGGCGCACTTGCCTTCCTTGACGTCGCACTTCGGTGCACAGCAGGCGGCGGCCTTGGCGGGCTCCTCTGCCTTCTTCTCCTGGGAATAGGCAGCGCCGGCTGCCATTAGGGCGAGGACCGCGAACGCGGGGAACAACTTTTTCATGGGTTTCTCCTTCCGTTATTTTGAAACGGATGTGATTCTTGCACTCTATCCCCCAGAAAGCTATCCATAAGGGGACCAACCGAGAGCCGAAGTCTACACCATGACGTTAATGATGTTAGGAGTTGTAGCAAAATAAATCATACCGTTTTTTGAGGACCAAGGATGTAGTTCCACTCACCATAGGTATTCCTCGCGGTGGAGGTTTAGGGTCGCCATCTGAGCCTTGGTGATCTTGATGCCCTTGGGGTAGACGCCTTTGTCGATGACCGCTTGGACTTTGGGGCCAGCGTCCCTAAATTGAAAATTCCTGGACCGGAAAAAGCCATTAATGGATCCGAGGATTGTTACGGGTTGTTCACTGACTGCCTCGGGCCAAGGCCATGAGTTCCGCGGAGATCTCACGGGCCAGGTCCCCGATGATCAGGTTGTGGGCGGCCACGAGAGCTTCCGCGTCCTGGCCCTGGACGGGCCTTTGAAGGGTGGCCCGTCGGAAGAGCAGGGCTTGACCACCCTGGGGACGCACCACGATCCACGTGGCTTCCAGGGTGAGGGTTCCTCCGGGCCTTCCAGCCAATCGGTGCACATCCACTTCGAGGCGATGGGTTGCTTTTATCCGTTCACCATAAGGGTAAGCCACCACGGTGTCGGTGCCCATCAAGCGGCTAAGGTTTTCGACCAGGACTCTCTGTATATCCTTGTCAAGACCATTGCCCCATCGATGCGTTTCCAAAAGGCTCAAGGTGCCGGGGCCGCCCTCCGTCACCAACTGCGACCTTTGAATGGCCGCCGGCAACCGCACGGGCATGACCTCCAGGGCCATGGACGTCAAAGGAGGCGCGGGTTTCGCTGTCTCCAGCGAAATGGGGCCGAGCGTGTGGAGCATTTCGACGTTGGGCCGTGAACACCCGGTCCCTGTTGCCAGGGCCAGCGCCAGCGCTAGGATGAGGTAGGGAAGCACTGGTCGGATCATTTTGGTTTTCTCTTTCCGAAGATCAGTGATTCCGGGTGCCGTTCGAGGGTCTCGGCCAGGTCCCGCAGGGCCCGGGCGGCCTTGCTGAACTCCTCCAGCGCGCTGCGAAGGTCGTTCTGGGTTGGGGAATCAGAGCGCAGGGTTTTCTCCAGCGCTGCGAGGGTGGCCTGGCCTTGGGCAAGCGTGGCCTCGGCCTGGGGTGCGGTCTTCTGGTCAAGACGGGACATCAGTCCCTTGGCCTCTTTCAACGTCTCCCTCAACACCGGAATGCTGGTGCGCAATTCGCCAATGACCTCTTCCAACGGGAGTTTCTGAAGGCGCTCGGAAAACTTGGTGAGGTTGGCCACCAGGGCCGTCATGGCGCCCATGGTGGAGGGGATCGCGGGGATCTCCTCATATTTTCCATACCGACCGATGGTCCGAACCGGCGCTTCAGGATGGAATCCCAAATCCACGAACAAGCTGCCCGTCAATAGGGAGGCCGTCTTGAGCTGGGCCCGGAGTCCCCGTTTCACCAAGGCCTGGACGAGCATTTTCGTAGACCCGCCTTTGGGACCCACCACCGAGAATCGTTCGGTCTCCAGGGCGATGAGTACTGGGATCTTGCCCTCCAGGTTTCCTGTGTGGAATTCCAATTTGAAATCCTCCACCTCGCCCACCTGGATACCTTGGTATTCCACGGGTGCGCCCCGCATGAGGCCCCGCACGGATTCATTGAAATTCACCACATAATAGTGGCGGTTGATGACCACCTTTTCGTTGATCTTTTCGTGGCTCGGAAACAAGGAAAAAACTTGGCCAGGAGGGGCGGCGCCGCTCTCGTCCAGGCTCATGGGGTTCTCGAAGGCGATGCCCCCGATGAGGAGATCCACCAGGGAATCCGACCGCATCCGGATGCCATTGGCATCCACGGTCAAGCCCACCCCTCCAGAGTCCCAGAAGCGAGTGTCCATCCTCACCAGATCGGAGTAGGGCGCGTTGATGAAGATTTTGATGGAGACGGCCGTTCCCTGTTTATCAAGATCGAAGCCCACCACATCGCCCACACGGATTTGCCGGAAATGTACCGGAGAACCGACATTCAACGAGCCCAGCTTTTCGGCTCGAAGTTCGAAAAGGGCGCCTGGCCGCTGGGAAGTGTCGATGCTCGGCGTTTCCAGTCCTGTGTAATCCCTGGCGAACATAGTGGTCTCACCGGGCTTGCCTGGATCCATATCGATGTAGGCACCGGAGAGCAGGGTCCCCAGCCCCGAAATACCGGCGGTTCCGATGCGGGCCCTTACCACCCAGAAGCGGCTGTTTTCGGACAGCAGACGGGCGGCCTCCCGCTTCATCTCGGCCTTGACCACCACATGGCTGAGGTCGTGGCTCAAGCTGATGGCGGCGACCTTTCCGATTTCAACATCCATGTGGCGGATGCGCGTCTGGCCCGCTTCAAGCCCTTCAGCCGAAAGGAATGTGATGGTGATCGTGGGCCCTGTCTCTGTATAGGCCCTCACGGCCATCCAGACGCCGATGAAAGCGGCCACGAGGGGGATCAACCAGATGATGGAGGGATGTCGCCGCACCTGGACCTTGGCTTCGGGCACATCGCCGATGGGCGGGAGTTCGGGTCGGTCATCCAAGGGCTCACCCATGTTCAGGCTCCTCCCGCTGGCGCGGCGCTAAGGTCAAGGCATCCCATACGAGTCTGGGGTCGAAAGATTGGACGGCCAGCATGGTCGAGAACACCATCAGGGCAAAGGCCACGGAGCCGGGGCCGGGCGTGATGGTGGCGACACTGCCCAGCTCCACCAAGGCGACCATGAGGGTGACGACGAAGATATCCACCATGGACCAGCGTCCCACCATTTCCGTCAGGCGGTAGAGCCGCGCTCGATGCTCGGGCCACCGTGAGGAGCGCCGACGCTCCGAAATCAGGAGGATTGCCAGGATGATGATTTTCAGGGTGGGCACCACCACGCTCGCGATGAATATGATCAAAGCCAGAGGCCAGGAACCCGAGCGCAGGAAATAGAAAACGCCACCCATGATCGTGTCCGACTGGGTGCGCCCCAGCGAGACCACGCGCATCACCGGCAGTAGGTTGGCGGGAAGGTAAAGCAGGATGGCCGTGAACAGAAGGGCCCAGGTTCGCTCTCTGCTGTTCAGTTTCCGGCTTTGAAGTGTTGACGCGCATCGCGGGCAGGCGGTGCTCGCCAGGGGGGAGAGTAGTCCGCAGGAGGCACATGCGACCAGGTTTGCCTCCCTGGCAGTCCGAGCCCCTTTTGGAGGGTTGGTGGTGGCTCCCTCCGCTCGACCTCCCAGGGCCCCCCAGACAGATCCGATGTCCAGGGCCGATACGGCGGCCGCGGCTACCACGATAAAGGCTCCCAGCGCGTAGAGGGAAAGGCCAGGCACCACCACGGCCATTTTGGCAAGTTTCACGTAGGACACGATGATGCCCAATATGAAGACTTCCGCCATACCCCAGGCTCCGAATTGTTCGACGATCCGGAAGACCCACGCGGTCCAGCGGTTTGGCTGCCGTCGCCGGATCTCTAGCAGGACGTAGATCATGCCGCCAAGATGGCCCAGAGGAGCCAGGATCACCGTAGTGATCAGGACGGCCGACAACCAGGGCCACCCAAGGTTGGCCAGGATGCGGGCGCAGCCAGGGATGGACGCTTCCTGAACCGTGCCATGGAGGTGGAGGGACAGGAGCGGAAACGCATTGGCGAGACAGAAGAGGATCAATGCCGCGATATGCAAGGCCAGCGCTACGTCCCTGGAATTGTGTCCCCCCCTTCGAAGGATGGCCCCGCAGCGGATGCAGGAAGAGATCCCCCCCTGGGGCGGAGGTTTCACCCAATGGAGCAGATCACACTCAGGGCAGGCCATGAGAATGGGGCCAGCGGTAATAGGGGAACTTTCGGATGCATGCACGATGCATGAATTCTGAACCCAGAGGGCGGGACCGGCAACCGGAAGACTGCAGTTCCCTGGGCTCAAAGCCGTCGGCATCCCTCCAGCTTTCCGAGGGTGGCGTCAAAGGTCCCTAGCGGCGTCTCGGAGGCGGCCTTCACGGTCTCCAGGATGAAGCAGTCCGCGAAGTCGGCCTTGGCGCTCTTCCATGTCTTCAGGGCCGCTTCGAGGATGGCGGGCTCCTGCACGTCCAGCTCCACCATCTCCAGCAGGGCTTGGACCACCTGGCCCACCCTCCTCTTGTCCATGCCATAGCGGCTCATCAGCACCCAGACCAACTCCAGTACCGAAAGCTGGGTTACCAGCACAGGCTGATGCTTGTGGACGAACGCTTGAGCCTTCTCGTACTGCGCGGGGTCGTCCCTGGTCACTAGGCGGACCAGGACATTCGTGTCGATCGCAGCCATCTTCAGCCCTTCCCCGGTTCCAGCCGCTTCACCCGCGAGGCCAGGAACTCCCGCCGGGCTTCCCGGATCTCTTGATCCGTCAGGTGGACGGCAGGGGCTCCCACCATTTCATGCAGATCTGCCAGTGTGAGCCGCTTGGGCCGGACCACGTACTCCCCGTTCTCCTTCCGATCCCAGATCAGCTCCGTGCCGGGCCGGATGCCGAGATCCCGCCGCACTTCCACGGGAACGGAAATCTGGCCTTGCTTGGTTACTTTTGACATGGCGATGAGCATGAGCACTCCTTCATTACCAATGGTAATGCATATTGAATCCAACGCAAGGCGAATCGCCCTGGCGGCCAGGGCGACTTCAAGACCCCGCTGGGCCGAAAACGGGCGGCCTCGGCCCCAGGAGCTAAGATCTCTGTTGAGCCACAGTCACGGCGCCACCCGTTCCGATGGTTACGGTGAAGGATTTGGAAACAAGACAGGCATTCCCCATCCCATCCCGACTTGGTATCAGGCCGTGTCTTCTTCGCCACGGATGTCCTTTTTTATTAAATCCATTTCATCTCTGGTGATCCGGCGAGCCGGGATACCGCCCCAGGTCTCGCCGTCTGGCACCCGACTCCCGGGCAGCACCACGCTCTGGGGCAGGATCACGGCGTGCTTGCCGATCTCCACATCACCCATGACGCAGCAGCCGGCGCCGAGGGTGGCCCTGTCACCGATCACGATGGGCGCCACCACCAGGTTTCCGCCGCCGCCATAGTGGGCGAAAATGCGCACCGATCCGCCCAGCGCGGCATCGTCGCCAATGGTGATGAGTTGGGGATCGCTGATGTATTCGGTGTTGATGAAGGCATGGCGCCCGATCTTCATGCCCATGGCCTTGAGAAACCAAACACCAAAGGGCGTAAGCGTGACGAAGGGCAGAAAGGTGAAGCGCACCAGATAGAACAGAGCATTGTGCAGGAGCCAGGGCACGGCTACCAGCTGGTAGTAGCCGCCCTTGAAGGGTGTCACGCGCGTGGGTAGCAGAAAGTTGAAGATGGGCACGACGATGATCAGGTGCAAGCCGAATCCGAAAAAGCACAGGGAGCCGAGGAATCCGAGCCAGATCCAATGCAGAACCGGCGGCCAAGCGGCACCCATGCCCGCGAAGTG
>JANOLT010000060.1:0-4217 GCA_031419915.1 Holophagaceae bacterium | reverse complement strand
TCTCGCCATCAACACCGACATCACCGAACGGGTGGCGACCGAGCGTGATCTCCAGCAGTACACCGAGCGGTTGAAAGCCATGCGGGAAATAGACGCCGCGCTGCTCGGCGCGCGCTCCACGACCGAGTTGGTGCAGGGCGCGCTGGCCAGGCTGCGGCATATCGTGCCCTTCGAGCGCGCCGCGGTGGTGCTGTTCGACCCGGGTCTTTCCGAGGGCACGATCCTGGCGGTGGACCAGGACAGCCCTTGGCTGCCCGGGGCGGGCGAAGTCAGGCCCATCGGCGATTTCCATGATCTCAAAGATCTGCTCTCCGCGCCTTTCCTCGATCTGCCGGACCTGAGCGACCTGCACGGCTGCATCCTGGAGGAGCTGATGCTTTCCCAGGGTTTGCGCAACCTGGTCTATATCCCGATGGAAAGCGAAGGCAGCGTGCTGGGCTTTGTGGCCCTTTCCGCGACCACGCCAGGTGTGCTGACACCCCAGCACGCGGAAATCGCCTTGGACATGACCGACCAGCTGGTGGTGGCCATCCAGCACACCCGGCTGAGGGAAGAACTCGAGCTGTCCAACCAGCTGCTTGAGTCCAAGGTGGAAAAGCGCACCGCTGAGCTGCGCACCACCGTGGCCACCATGCAGATCCTGGAAGGTGAACTGCGGAAGAGCGAAGCCGAGGCCCGATCCGCGAGCGAAGCGAAATCAACGTTCCTGGCCTCCATGAGCCACGAGCTGCGCACACCGCTCATCGGCATCACCGGCATGTTGGAAATTCTCACACAAAGCGATCTCGACGCCGAGCAGCGCCAATCGGTGGCCATCATCCATGAATCCTCCGAAAGCCTGTTGCAGATCATCGGCAACGTTCTCGATTTCTCAAAAATCGAAGCCAACAAGCTGGAACTGGCCCCCCATACGTTTTCGGCACGGGCGCTGATGGAATCCGTATCGCAAACATTCAGATCCGCCATTTCCGCCAAGGGCTTGAACTTCATCACAGAGGTGGACCCGCGACTGGCCCCGGCCCACGTGGGCGATGTCCTTCTTATTCGGCAGGCCCTGAACAATTTCATGAGCAACGCGATGAAATTCACCGAAAGGGGTTCCATCACACTGAGGCTTCTAATGGTGGAATCACGGAATGGCCTTGAATCCCTGGCCTTCGAAGTGCAGGACACGGGGATCGGCATATCGCCTGAAAATCAAGCCAAGCTTTTCGAGCCCTTCACCCAGGCCGAAGCCAGCACCACGCGACGTTTCGGCGGAACAGGATTGGGCCTGGTCATCACCCGGCGGCTGGCGGAGTTGATGGGTGGAAGCCTGACCCTGCAAAGCACCTTGGGACACGGCACCACCCTGACACTGGCGGTGAACCTGCCTGTTGGCAACGTGCAGGACATCGTGAAGGCAGACGTGCCGGACCCATCGAAAACTGTTCTTGCACGCCCCGCACCCAGCATTGAAGCGGCAGAGCAGGAACGCAGTCTGGTCCTGATGGCCGAGGATCATCCCACCAATCGCATCGTGCTCACCCAGCAGGTGAATCGAGCTGGCTACGCCCTGGAAGTCGCGGTGGATGGCCAGGAGGCCTTCGAGAAATGGCAAAGCGGACGTTATGCCGTGATCCTGACCGATCTGCACATGCCCCGCATGGACGGCTACCAACTGACCAAGGCCGTGCGGGACTGGGAGCGCGCGCACGGATCGCCCAGAACGCCGATCCTGGCACTCACAGCCAATGCCCTGCGCGGTGAGGCGGCGCGCTGCCTGGAGCTGGGCATGGACGACTACCTGATCAAGCCCGTGACCATTCCCTTGCTGGCCTCCAAGCTGCACCAATGGATGCCCCACGTGAAGCTGGGAGAGGCTCCGGTAATGCTTTCACCCGAGTCCGTGGAAGGGATGCCCGGTGTGGATTCCAAAACGCTGCTGGACTTGTGCGGTGGCGATGCCGCGTCGGCGCAAGAGATCCTGAATGATTTCATTGCGGCCACAAAAGCAGATCTACTGGAGATGCAGGATGGACTGCGGAAGAAAGATAAGCCCCGCGTCATGCGGCAAGCCCACCGTATCAAAGGCTCCGCCGCCACCATCGGCGCCCGCGACCTGGCCGATAGGGCCACGAAGCTGGAAGCCTACGCCAGGACCGAAAACGCCGAATGGGAAGCGATGCAGAAACACCTTGCGGGAATTCAAGAAGCCTTGAAAGCGTTAGAGACCGTTACGAAGTAATCAGTATTTTTCTGATCACCCCTTTCCCAAGAGTTTGGCCATTCGGGCGTAAATATCCGACTTGGAGCCTTCCTTTCGGAGACCCGCACCAACAACCAGAACCTCCACGAGATCTCCGCGCACCTTGTACACGATCCGATAACGTTGTCCGACGGCCCGGACGCTTCGGAAGCCACCCAACTCATCCACCAAGGGCTTCCCTTGCTTCTCCGGGTCTTCCCCAAGCCTACGGATGCGGTCGAAGACTTTGACGCGCACCCGGCGATCCTGGATCTCTTCCAAACTCGCAAGTGCATCCTCGGTGAGCCGGACCTTGAATGTCATGCGAGCCCAAGCCGTGTCGCAGCCTCCTCAAGACTCACGGTCTGGCCCCGTCGAGCTTGCTCAATGCTCTTCTGGAGACGCTTCACGAAGGGCTGATCCTCCAGGATCTCGATTGTTTCCAGCATCCCTTCGAATTGCTCCACGGAAATAACAGCCATGACCGGGCGTCCATGTTTGGTCACGAAGACAGGTTCCTCCTGGACCTTCTCAGGCAGGTCCAGGAAACCTTGACGGGCGTTGGTGATGGTCATGGTCTGCATCTAGAATTCTCCAGTTCAAAGTGTACATGATTATGCACATTTCGCCATTCCTGATCGAATTCGCGGGACGACGCCGTATCAGTACCCGTACTTGCCAATGAACAGCTTCAACCGCTCCCTTGTCTCCGCAGGGACCAATTCGGGCGGCGTGATGAGGGCGGTGGAAAGGGCGCTGCGGGCGGGTTCATTTTCGGGCGGGCCGTCAGCGATATCCACCACCACGCGTCGCAATAAGGCCTCCGCCTTGGCCACGTTGGCGGCCATGACGGCCATGATGTCGTGGGCATCCGCGGCCTCAGGTGTATCGCGCCAGGCGTCGAAATCCGTGACCAGGGCGATGGTCGCGAAGACCAGTTCCGCCTCACGCGCGAGCTTGGCTTCGGTCACCTGGGTCATGCCGATGTAGTCCGCGCCCCAGGATTGATGGAGCCTCGATTCGGCGCGTGTGCTGAAGGCCGGTCCCTCCATGCAAACGTAGGTGCCGCCATTGTCGAATGGCAGATTCAAGGTGCGGCCCGCCTCCATGAGTTTTCCGCGAAGCCAGGCCGAAGTTGGATCCGCAAAACCAACATGAGCAACCAACCCGTTGCCGAAAAAAGTGCTGGGGCGCAGGTGGGTGCGATCAATGAACTGGTCCGGCAGGCGAAGACAGCCTGGCGTATGGCGTTCCTGGAGGCTGCCCACCGCGCTCACGGAAATCAGGATTTCGCAGCCCACGGATTTGAGCGCCCAGATATTGGCGCGGTAATTCACCTCGCTGGGAGTCAGCCGATGGCCCACGCCATGACGGCTCATGAAAGCGACGGGTACGCCCTCGAGTTTGCCCATCACCAAGGGATCGGTGGGCTTGCCGAAGGGCGTCTCCACATCTATCTGAATGGTGTCCTTCACGCCTGACATGGCGTAAAGGCCGCTGCCGCCGATGATGCCGATAGGAGAAGTCATGGGTCCGCCGAATAGTCAGGCCACAGATGAACACGAATGAGGAATGAGATGAACACCGAAAAAAAGCAGCCGCAGATTTCGCAGATGAAAAGCCGGTGGTCCACAGATTGCACCGATTCACACAGACTAAAAAACGCGAGTCGCAGAGGTGGCGGGCCTTCTGAAAGCGAGAGAAGAGCTACTGGAAGCCTTCCCTCAATGACGCTGAAAAAAAACGCGCCGGTCACCCGGCGCGTTCAAGGGATGTCCTCAGGCGACTACTCCTGGGTGGCCTTGGGGAAGTGCATGGGGCCGTAGACCGGAGCTGCCAATTTCTCCATGGCTGCGGCAGATTCCTCGCCCAAGGCTGGTGGCGCGATGGGGAACCCATTGCCAGTATCAGCAGGATCAGCCACCTTGCCAGGCAATGCTCCAGCCATTGGGGCAAGGTTATTCGCGACGATTACCCGTGGAACCATTTG
>JANOLT010000059.1:0-4381 GCA_031419915.1 Holophagaceae bacterium | reverse complement strand
CGGCAGGAATGGTCTTCCCGCCAAGGACCAGCGGCACTTCGGTTTTGAAGCGTGTGGTCTGGTTGGCCCCTGCTCGCCATACGGGAGATCCTGAACTGACCTTCTTCCCGTACTCCGCGCCGCTTCCGAAAATAGTCTGCCTTCCCTTAAGGATCGGTCGCGAATAGGTGACGGTGATCCACTTGCCATCCTTGTAGCGTGGCTCCGCGCCCGGTTTTTCTTCGACCCATTTTCCGGCCACTTGGGTAGCGGCGCTTCCAGCGGGACTTGGCTGCACACGGGGTGCCTGAGGTGGAGCCGGGGCTGCGGCCGGAGTTGTTGGAGCTGGCTGCGCAAAGACCGCGCACGTCATCGCAAACCCACTCACCAGTACAAGAGCTGTCTTCTTCATTTGACCTCCTTGTTCATTCCAGCCTGGTTTCCAGGAGAATCCTGTCCATCTGGATCTGGCCATCATAATCCACCCGAAACCGATATTCCTTCCCCCTTCGGTCTGAAAAGGTTGAACAACAGCGAGAAGCCCACCACCAGCACACAGCCCACCACGTTGTACCAAAGGAACGAGATGGGCGTAAAGAAGAAGCAGGCCAGCACGCATGCTTCGGCGATCAGGGCCGCGTAGAACGCCGCGCCGCCCTTTACCCGCTTGAAGTAAAAGGCCACCAGGAAAATGCCCAGGATCGTGCCATAGAAAAGGGAGCCCAGGATATTGACAGCCTCCACCAGGGTTCCTAGGCGGCTGGCATATTCGGCGAAGCCGATGGCGAAACAGCCCCAAGCAAAGGTTGCGAGCCGGCCCACCCAAACTTCTCTTTTCCCTCCTTTTCCGCCAAATAGTCGCCGGTATATATCCACGACTGTCGTCGCGCCCAGAGCATTGATCTCGGCAGACATCGAGGACATGGCCGCCGCGAAGACCGCCGCCAGAACAAGCCCGATCAACCCCGCCGGAAGGCTGTGCAGGACATAGGACAGGAAGACGTAGTTCGTGTCGCTGGGATTGGCCGACGGATCCGCCCGCTTGATCACATTGATAGCTTCAGAACGGATGGAAGCGGCCTTGGCTTGGGCCGCGTCCATCGCTCCCCGGGCCGCGTCCACCCCGGCCGGATTCCCCTCACGGCGGGCTTTCAGGAAAGCCTGCACCTTCACCGTGCGCTCCTGGCAGGCCTGCTGATAGGCGGATTCCGCGTTGCGGAAAGAGCTGGCTTCGGGACCGGCCAGGACTCGGTTCACAGCGGAAGGATTGAAGAACACCGGCGGGGCCACGAACTGGTAGTAAACGAAGACCAGCGCACCGAGCAGCAGGATGAGAAACTGCATGGGCACTTTGAAAAGGCCATTGGCCAGCAGGCCCATCCGGCTTTGGGTCACAGAGCTTCCGGTGAGGTAGCGCTGCACCTGGGACTGGTCTGTGCCGAAGTAGGAAAGCGCCAGAAAGAAGCCTCCGATCAGGCCCGACCACAGGTTGTAGCGGTTGGTCAGATCGAAGGAAAAATCGATGGTGTTGAGCCGCCCGGCGCTCCCGGCCACGTGAAGGGCATCCTTGAAGCTGACGTCTGGAGGCAATTGGCGGATCACCATCACGCCGGCGACCAACATGCCAACCGTGATGATGAGCATCTGATAACTCTGGGCCCAGGACACCGCGCGGGTGCCGCCGGTCACCGTGTAGATCATCACAAGCGCGCCCACCAGGACGATGTTGACGTGGATGTTCCAGCCCAACAGGACTGAGAGCACCAACGCCGGGGCGTAGACCGTCAGCCCCACCGCCAGGCCCCGCTGGATCAGAAACAGCGTCGCGGCCAGCGTACGGGTTTTCAGATCGAAGCGCCCTTCCAGGTATTCGTAGGCGGTGAACACCTTGAGGCGGTGGAAGATGGGTACCACGGTGATGGAAAGTACGACCATGGCCAGCGGCAAGCCCAGGTAGAACTGGATGAAGCGCATGCCATCGGCATAGGCCTGGCCCGGCGTGGACAGGAAGGTGATGGCGCTGGCTTGGGTGGCCATGATGGAAAGGCAGATGGTGAACCAGCGCGCGTCCCGGTTCGAAAGAAGGTAGCCTTCGGAATCCTTGCTGCCGCGGCCCTTCCATAGCCCGTAGAGCACGATGAAAGCCAGCGAAGCGCCAAGGATCGCCCAGTCCAGGCGGCTCAAGAAAACACCCGCTCGAACATGTAGAGCAGCAGGATGCAAAGCGCCAATCCGATCAGCACCAAGGCATAGAGACGGCTCCAATGCCCGAATATCGGCGGGGCTTCTTCGGTCGTTTTCTTCTCAACATCAGTCATGCTTCGACCCCAAGGCCAGCAGGTTCGCGAAAAGCCGATAGGCCCCCGGCACGCCTTCCGGCAACTGGCGGAAGAAGGCCAGCCCGGTGTAAACGAAATGCCCCTTGCCGTGGACAACCACGAGCAGGGCGCCTTCTAGAGGCTTTTCGCCGGGATCGCCCATCGCAAGGACCGGTGTGTACCTCGGGTCCCAACTTTCGGCGAAATACAAGCCGCGTTCCTGCACCCACCCCTTGAAATCCTCGGCGCTGATCTTGTTCGGCACATTCAGGACGGGGTGTTCGGGAACCAGGAATTTCACGGGCGCGGATTCATTGGTGACGCGCTCCCGCCCGATTTTAAAGGGGAAGGGACCGATGGAGTCCGTCTTCAATCCGGCGTTGGTGCCGGGGAAGGCCCCGTTAACGTTGTAGAGAACGATTTCGGTGCCGCCCTTCGCCACGTAGTCGAGCAGCCGGGCGTTGAGCTGGGCCAAACGCGGGCGGGTGTTGAAGGCGCGGATCCCGATCACGATGGCGTGGTACCCGGAGAGATCCGCACTGGCCAGGGTTTCATCCGTCAAAAGATCAACCTCGAAGCCCAAGGGACGAAGGCGTTGGGGAATGTCATCCCCCGCGCCCATGACGTATCCGATGCGGTGACCGTTGTGGCGGAGATCCAATTTGACAAGCCGGGCCGATGCGGTCGGGAAAAGGGTTTGCAGCGGGATATGAGGATAGTCAATCACCACACGCCCACGGGCGGGCTCCATTCGCCCGCCGAGCTCCACAGCCACCTTCAGCTCACCCGTTTGAGGCGACTCCGGTGCCGTGATGCGTGTGCGGACCTTGATTTCATCCAAAGGCTTGGCTAAGGAAAACGGAATTTCCGCGGGTTCGACCCGCCACCCATCGGGCGCCTGCAGCCGAATTTTCCCGGCCACTTGGGCCCGGCCAGCCACGATGGATAGGCTGATCTCGCGTGCGTTCAGATCACCCATCACCTGAACGGGGTCCGCCAAGTTCACCATGACTTCGGGCATGACCACCAACGGCTGATAGCGCTCGCCCAACACGGGGTCACGGAATCGGTATTGAACGGGCACGGTGAGGTTGAAGGGCACGCCTTCTGCAATCAAGCGGAACGTTACGGACAGGGCGGGCGGGCCCTCCGGCAAGCCAGTCAACTGGTGAGACGCGGAGGCATGAAGTCCCGACCGCCTCCCATCCCCAAGCCAATAGGGCTGCGTGCAAGGCGTTCCCGCTGGAATGGTGAGATCGAAGGTTTCTTTCACCGGATTATTGATGGGAAGGACAAGTTTCCTATCCCGCGTCTCCATGGACGGATTCACGGTCAGGCCCGTGAGCGTGACAGGCGCTCCCGCCCGGGCAAGGATGGCCGCTACAACGGTGACCTTGTCCAGCGGCGCCACGGCTTGTCGGTCCGCGATGGCCTCCACCCAGATTCCAGTTGCGCATCGGATGGCTTCAGTGAGCTCGAGCCGTTTGACTTCCACCCAAGGGTCGGATTGAAGCCGGTCCATGGCCGCCAAGGCCTGGAGCAGCATGGGTAGGGCCTTGACGGGTTGCTCGGGCAGGAAGGATCGCCGTGCCAGGGCCAGCAATTCACCCACTACGTTGCCACCCGGAACACGCCGCCAGGACAGATCCACATGCTCGAAGAGATCGAGCTTGGCGGGCTTGCCGCCGGTTATTTCAAAATACTGCAGGCTGGAACCGCGCTGGGCCACCGCCCCGAATCCCTGGCTGCGGTGCATGCTTCGGCCCTCAGCGGCAAGCTCGGCGTAGGACTTCCCGAGCAAGGGGTCGTAGGCGCCAATATCCACGGACAGAGCACCGGCAGGCAACCCTGGCCCCTGCTCGAACTGTGGCCGGAAACTGTTCCAAGCGATGCGTGTGGTCTGCCAGGGTTTCACGAATTTCAACTGCTCGGGAAAGCGCGCCGGGTCGGCCGCGGCCTTGAAGGCTTCCAGGGCCAGGATCGCGGAGGACAGGTGGTGGCCATGGCCTCCGGCTGTGGACGTGAAGCGGGTGACGATGACATCCGGGCGGAAACTGCGGATCACCCACACCACATCGGAAAGC
>JANOLT010000058.1:0-1590 GCA_031419915.1 Holophagaceae bacterium | reverse complement strand
GCGCCCACGGGCACCGAGGCATCCGGCAGATTTGGGATGGTGGCGATGAAGGCGCGAAAGGCAACCTCTGCTTCCCTTTCTGCCTGTTCGAGAGCCTTCAGTTGATCGCCCATTTCCCGTTGAGCTGTGATGATGGCATCGGCATTTTCCCCGGCCCGCTTCAGCTTGGCGACTTCTTCCGCAGCCTTATTGCGCGCGGCCTTCAGCGATTCCGCCTGCTGGATCACGCGTCGCCGTTCGCTTTCAAGGGTCTGATAGGTGGCATCGTCAAAAGACGCACCACGGTTGGCGAGACCGCGCTTCACGGCCTCCAGATCATGGCGAAGGAGCTGGGGATCAAGCATCTGGAATCCTGGGAATTATCCAGTTTAACGGCTTCAGACGGGTTCCCCGGCCCAGGATGTCGCGAAAGCTTCCCGCACGGTCTCCACGCCTGCGTTCGCGCCCAGCAACAATCCCAGTTTGGCCAAGGCGGACCAGCGGGTGTGTTTGCCGGCACTGATGCCGCCTTCTGTCCCCAAAGCCCGGCCCAGGGCGTAGGCTTCCAGATCCACTGAGCCCGACGCGCACTGGGTGGTGGCCACCACGGGTAGATTGCGTTCACGGCAGTGGCGCAGCAGCAGCAGCAGATCCTCGCGCTCCATGGGCAGATTGCCCGCGCCATAGGCCTCGATGAGAACGCCTCGGGTGTCTTTGGCCGGAAGCTCCCAGTGCATTCCTGGAAAGGGCCGGTACGTGGTGATGTTGCTCTCGAAGGTCGCGCCAAAGGCTTTCGGCACGCGCCGCTCGAATTTTCCGGCTTGGGGATGGATCACCAGGTCCATGCCGATCTCGGCGAGTGGTGCGAGGTTCGGACTGTCGAAGGCCTCGTAGCGATGCACACTCAGCTTGTCCGTCGCCACGCCCCGCAGCCACCGTGTGCCAAAGACAACCCCCACTTCGTTGACGCCGCGGGTGGCGAGATCCACCGCGTCCACCAGGTTTTCGCGGGCATCACTGCGGACATACGACAACGGTCTTTGGGAGCCGGTGATCACAACAGGTCTGCCCAGATCCGCCAGCAGGAAACCCAAGAGCGACGCCGTGAACGCCATCGTGTCCGTGCCATGGATCAGCACCACGCCATCAAAGCTGGCCGCGCGACCGCGGATGTGCGCGGCCAGTCCGAGAATCTGTTCCGGTTCCATGGAAGCCGAGTCGCAATTGAAGGGTACTTCCACCTGCAATTCCGCCAGATCCCGCAGTTCCGGAACCCGTTCCAGCACATGATCCAGGTAGGGTCCGGGCGCGAGTGAGGAAGGATCCCCGCTGGGCGCCATGCCCAAAGTGCCGCCGGTGTGGAGAAGAAGCAATCGCGCCATCCCTCCAGATTAGTTCCTGAGCCTCCATCTTTTGTGCAATTTTGGTGGCGGCTTTAACTGGACGGTATCGGACCCAAGCCCGTTTCTGGTCGTCGCGACCCGGATCCCGTCAGGGTTTTCACCCCACCACGTTCCGTAGTTTTTCAACCAGTTCGGCGATGGTGTAGGGCTTTTGAAGGAAGGGCCGCCCGTTGGTGATGCCCTGGCTCTGTGAATCGCCATCGTAGCC
>JANOLT010000057.1:0-3211 GCA_031419915.1 Holophagaceae bacterium | reverse complement strand
CCTTCCAGGCGGGCCAGGGTTTTAGCCAGGCGATCAGCGGTCACTGGCTTTACCAGGTAATCGGAAGCTTGATGCTCGAAAGCGGCCACGGCGTATTCCGCGTTGGCGGTGACAAAAATGACCGGCGGGCCGTCGCGCAGTTCCGCCAGTAATTCCATGCCGGAAGGTCCTGGCAGGGCAATGTCGAGAAAGAGCGCATCAAGCTTGTGGCCTTCCTTCAGCCAGGCCAGCAACTGGTGGCCATCCTCCAGTTCCGCAAGCACCTGACAGCCCGCTTCCCGCAGCAGGCGGCCCAGGCGCATGCGGGCTACGGGTTCATCGTCAACCAGCGCAATTCGGAGAGACATGCACCAAGGATGCTTGGTTCTGGGTGCGCACTCAACCCTTCGATGCATGGAAAAGGGCAGAATCGCGTGGGTCACTGGGCTGGAGTTTGTGTTATCCATGTTGATGTTCATGCGGGAAAGAGGGTCGTGGTTCCGCGGTCTGGCCGCTTTCGCTGTGCTTTGCCTGGGCGCGATCATGCACGCGCAAGGCCCTGGTACCGTGGCTTTCCATGCCTACGGCGCGGAGCAGGGTCTTACCAATTTCTCGGTGTTTGCCCTGGAGCAGGACGATCGCGGTTTCCTGTGGGTGGGCACAGAGGATGGCGCTTTCCGTTTTGGCGGCACTCGCTTTGAACGGTTTGGCCTTGAACAGGGCTTGGAGCGCCCCTGGGTGACCCATCTCGTGAAGGATGGTGCGGGCGGTCTTTATGCGGGAACGGATCGGGGCCTGTTCCATTTCGATGGCAATGTCTTCCGCCGCATTCAGCTTCAGGGATCTTCAATCGCACCGGTTCGATCCATCACAGCGGCCGGCGGAAGCGTTTGGGTTGCTACTTCCGATGGCTTTTTCACCGGCTCTCCGGTCAAGGAATTCCAGCCTGTGGTGGGATGGACCACCGCGCCTCCCACGGCGCTATCGGCGCTATCAGTGGATGGCTCGGGGCTGCTGGCCGTAGCGGGTGGAGAGCTGTGGATTCAGGCTGGGAATCTCTGGCGGGCTGCCGCGACTTTACCGGAGCTCCGCGGTGAGCGCGCCTTTTCGGTTCTGAGGGATTCCAAGGGCCGCATCTGGATCCGTAGCCGGGGCCACCTGTTGAGGGGCCGCGAGGGTCAGGCTTTCGAGGATCTGGCACCCCGTCTCGCAGGGACTGCCTCCAGCGAGGGCCATTTGCGCATGGATTCCAAGGGCCGAGTCTGGATCCCCACGGTCGCGGGCCTGGTCATGGCTGATCACGACGCGTTGGTTCCACTGCACCCCGATCCAGGTCTGAGTTTTGGGTATTGCCGGCAGGTTTTCGTGGATCGCGAGGACAGCTTATGGGTGGCGGGTGAGCAGCTTTTCCGCGCCCTGGGTCAAGGCGCCTGGAGCTCCTATCGGAGCCGCGAAGGATTGCCTTCCAACCAGGTCTGGTCTCTGCTTCGGGACCGCCAGGGGGTTCTTTGGACTGCCACCAATCGCGGTGTTGCCCAAGGTACTGAAAGCGGCTTCAAATCGCTTCAGGTCCACTTGCCCGTTGGGCCCCTTACATTGGCCCAGGGGCTCGATGGGCGCATCTGGGCCGGGGGACGGGACGGCGGCGCACTTTATGCGTGGGATCCTTCAGGCGGCGGCTTTACGTCGGTACGCATCAGGGATCTGGGTGATGGCGACACCATCGTGCGGGATCTCTGCTTCGACCGTTCAGGCAACCTGTGGGCTGCCACCAGCAACGGTGGCTTGCGCCTGATCCGTCCCGGAGCCTCGGGACAGGTGGAAGCAGAACCCGTGGCCTTGCCCGGTGGTTCGCCCAAGGAAAACATTTGGTCCGTCGTGGAGGACGCGCAGGGCCGGATCTGGGTTGGTGGAACCGAAGGCCTTGCGATATTGGAAGATGGCCGCTGGCGAAGGTTCACCGCTGCCAATGGATTGATGGACACCGAGGTGCGCTGCATAGCGCCCACACCTGGCGGCGCAGTCTGGATCGCCTATGGCCGGTCCTTGGGCGCCGCGAAAGTATCCCTTCGTGATGAGTCCTTGAAAATCATGGATCAGGTGGGCGCAAGCCGGGGCCTGGGCAGGGTCCAGATCAACGCCTTGGCCTGTGATGCGCGCGGTGTTTTGTGGCTGGGCACGGCCCTGGGCCTGGCCCGATGGGACGGCAAGCTGCTGGACACCTTCGGAAAACGGGAAGGACTCCCCGGTGAGGATTGCATCTTCGGCGCCCTGCTCTGTGATGGAAATGATGTCTGGGTTGGAACCACCGCGGGGCTGGCACGTTTCCATGCGGAAGGCGAAGGCAGCGCCCTCCCAAGCCCCGTGACGATTCTCACCGAGGCTCGCTTCGGCCCCAAGGATGCCAACGTTGTCACGCGCTTTGATCAGGTGCTTAAAATTCACCATGATTTGCGCTCTCTTGAGGTCCGCTTCTCGGCGATGTCATTCCTGAATCCCGCCAAGGTGCGCCACCAGGTTCGTCTGCTGGATTTCCAGAATGATTGGAGGGACATCGCTTCTCCCCAGGTGAATTACGCAGGCCTGCCGCCGGGGCTCTATCGTTTCGAGGTGCGCAGCCGCGCGGGAGCTTCACCTTGGGGGCCGACGGCAAGGATGTATTTCCGCATGGTGGGACCGTGGTGGAGCAGTGGATGGGCCCTTGCATTTTATGCAGCGATGGCCCTGGCTCTTATCACCATCGCCTTCCGCTTAAGAACCCGCGTGTTGCGTTTCAAGAATCAAGCCCTGGGCGATCTCGTTCGTGCGCAAACCGAAGAAATCCAGACAGCGCTCGATCAGGCTGAACATGCGAACACCGCGAAGAGCGAATTCCTGGCGGTGATGAGCCACGAGCTGCGCACACCCATGCACTCCATCCTGGGCATGACGGATCTATTGCTGGATTCTTCCCTGGGCCGAGAGCAGCGGGATAGCGCCCAGACCATCCGCCGCGCGGGGCAGGCCCTGCTTTCGATCCTCAACGACATCCTGGATTTTTCGAAGATCGAGGCCGAAAAAGTCGCGCTGCGACAGGTCCCGGTGGATCTGCGGAGCCTTTGCGAGGACCTGATGGATCTCCTCAGCGTCAGCGCCCAGGAGAAGGGCCTGGAACTGGTGCTGCGCTTCGAGCCGGAAGGAAGCCCTGAATACCTGGGCGACCCGGAGCGCATCCGCCAGGTGTTGCTGAACC
>JANOLT010000056.1:0-10749 GCA_031419915.1 Holophagaceae bacterium | reverse complement strand
GAAAAGGGATCCACCCACAGATGTTGATGCGCCACGATGCCAAAATCCTTTGAATAAAAAAACCCCGGCAAGCCGGGGCTTGTCAGGCCTAATTCTACGATCAGTCCTTCTCTTCTTCGGCTTCAAGCTTGGCAGCCACTTCATCAAGGTGCTTCATGAGCCGCTCGGCCATCTCTTCATCCTCAAGGGCGGTGAACATATCGTCTTTTACTTCGAAGATCTCAAGGCTCAGGCCCTCTTCACTCTCCTTGCCATCGCTTTGGGCCTGGACTTCATCCAAGGGGGCAAGCACGCAGAAATGGCGGCCTTCAAAGTCCACCTCTTCCAGGATGGCGAATTCTTCCTTCTCACCATCTTCGTCTTCAAGCTCCACGACTTCGATTTCGAAGGAATCGTCGTGTTCGTGATCGCAATCAGGACCGTGCTCGTGTCCTTCGTGGGCCATGGGGTGCTCCTTTGGGCAAGCTCCAAGGGTAGGAGTAAAGGCCCGATGGGACCAGCAATTTTTCTGATTCTCAAGGGTGGCGCTGCTGGCCCTCAACCCATGCATCGCCGCCCTGCTGGTACTTCTCCCGCTTCCAGACGGGCACGCTTTCCTTGATGCGATCCATCAACCATGCGGCGGCCTCGAACGCTTCTTTCCGATGGGCGCTGGAGACAGCTATGACCACCGCGGCTTCCAGCAAAGGCACCGTGCCGATGCGGTGGTGGATGGCGCAGCGGCAAAGTGCAAAGCGTTTCATGGACTCAGTACGCAATCGTTGAAGTTCTGCTTCCGCCATGGGGATGAAGGCCTCGTAGGCCAGGGACTCCACGGCCTGATCCTGATGATGATTGCGCGCCGTGCCTTCGAAAATCACGATGGCCCCCGCGGCGGGATCGGACACCAAGGCCCTTATCGCGATTGAATCCAGGGGTGTGTCGAGCACGGCCACATCAGGAATCACGGTTCATGAATCTCCATCTCCAAGGTACACTGGTGTGTTTGGAAAGGCCCCTGATGACCCACCTCAGCATTCAGCCCAACGAAGTTTTTGATGCCTTGCAGCGCCATATTCTGGTGGACGGATTCCATCTGGTCATGGACCTGGAAAAGTCCCATGGTTCCTGGATCGTGGACGCCCGCGACGGGAAGAAATACCTGGATTTTTATACCTTCTTCGCCACGGCGCCCTTGGGGCACAGCCATCCGAAACTGAACACGCCGGAATTCCGCGCGCACCTTGGCGCCATTGCTCTGCACAAGCCCGCCAATTCGGATATCTACACCACCGACTACGCCGAATGGGTCGAGACCTTCGCCACCCACGCAGCGCCGGATTACCTGCCCCACCTGTTCTGGATTGATGGAGGGTCCCTGGCCGTCGAGAATGCGCTGAAGGCCGCTTTCGACTGGAAGGTCCGCAAGAATCTGGCGAAGGGCAAGGGCGAAAAGGGATCGAAGGTCATTCACTTCAAGGAGGCTTTCCACGGCCGCACGGGTTACACCATGTCGCTCACCAACACCGCGGATCCGCGAAAACACCAGTACTTCCCCAAGTTCGACTGGCCTCGCATTCCGAATCCAAAGCTCACCTTCCCTTTGACTGCTGAAAACCTTGCCCAGGTCGAGACTGCCGAGCGGGAAGCCGTTCGAGCCATCGAAGCCGCGGTGGCGCTGGACCCAGACGACATCGCCTGTCTCATCATCGAACCCATCCAAGGGGAAGGCGGGGACAACCATTTCCGTTCGGAATTTCTGATGGAACTGCGGCGGCTGGCCGACGAACATGAGTTCCTGTTGATCTTTGACGAGGTCCAATCGGGATTTGGAGCCACCGGGAAATGGTGGGCCCATCAGCATTTCAATGTTCAACCAGATATCATCGCCTTCGGGAAAAAGACCCAAGCCTGCGGCATCGCGGCGGGCCCGCGGCTGGATGAAGTGGACAGTGTCTTCAAGGTGCCATCGCGCATCAACAGCACCTGGGGCGGCAATTTGGTGGACATGGTTCGTGGCACCAGGATCATCGAGATCATCGTGGAAGAGCAGCTGCTGGATCACTGCGCAAAGCAGGGTGAACGCTTGCTGAAGGGCCTGCAAGAGATCGCGGCGGACTTCCCTGAATTCACCTCGAATCCCCGCGGGAAAGGGCTCTTCTGTGCCCTGGACATGGCCACGCCGGAGCTGCGGAACCAGATCGTTTCAAGATCCCACGACCTGGGCATGATGATCCTCAGCAGCGGAACCCATGGCCTGCGTTTCCGCCCCGCGCTCAACCTCAACACCGAAGACCTGGACCTAGGTGTGGAGTTGCTGCGCAGAGGTGTCGCGGATGTCGTGGGGAATCTTTCTGCCTCGCGTATCGGCACAGCCGATACCGAGACGACCGCGCACTCCTTGGTCTAGGATGACCTTTCAACCCAAGGTCGAGCTGTATTGCGACGGCGCCTGCCTCGGCAACCCGGGGCCCGGCGGTTGGGGTTACCTGCTCCGCATGGGCAAAAATGAAAAGGAAGGCAGCGGCTTCGAACCAGATACCACCAACAACCGCATGGAGCTGTTGGCCGTGATTCGCGGCCTGGAAGCACTGACGAAGCCCTGCGCTGTGACGATGTTCAGCGATAGCCAATACGTGGTGAAGGGAATCCAGACCTGGCTTGCGGGATGGAAACAGCACGGATGGCGCAAAGCCGACAAGCAGCCCGTGCTCAATGTGGAACTTTGGCAGGCCTTGGACGCCCAACTGCAACGCCATCGAGTTGAAGCCCGCTGGGTGAAGGGCCACGCCGGGCACGCCGAGAATGAGCGTGTAGATGCTCTCGCGAACCAGGCGGCCCATTCCATTCAATAACAAAGACGCCCGGTGAACCGGGCGTCCTTCATCGTTTGGTGCTTCGAACCTTCAACGACGGCCGGAGGCCCCGAACAGGTACTCTACGACCGCGAAGCCAGCCACGGGTTTTCCATCCCGGGTGGCGGGCGTGTAGGTTGATCTCGACGCTGCGTCGTGGGCGGCTTCGTTGAAGCCCCAGGCCCCATCGACACCGCTGATGACAGTGACTTTCTGCGGCCTGCCTTGAGCATCCACAAAGACTTTCACTTTCACGGAATGGGGCTTGTCCACCTCGAAGCGCATCTGTTTGGCGCGCATCGGGAAAGTGGGTTGGGCTCTGTTCAAGACCGATGCGGCTGTTTCTTGAACGATCGTGGGCGTGGCCTGGGTTTGGGCGACCTCAGGAGTCGGCTTGGGGGATTCCTGCGCGGGCGTGGGTGCAGGATTGGGTGGTTCTACTCGGGCGGGCTCAGGCTTGGGCAGCTCCACTTTGGCGGGTGCCATTCTTTGCACTGGTGGGGGTGCCGTAGCCTGGGTGGCCTGGGCGATCTGAGTGGCCTTGGCCCTGGCTTCCTCCTGTTGTTTCTTTAGATCTACTCTCCTCTGCTCCAGTTCTTGTGTCTTACGCTCTTCTTCCCTGATCTGCTGTTCGAGCTTGGCCAACTCCGCGGCCGACTTTACCTCCGATTGCTGTTTCTTCAGGAGGTCCAACTTTTCCTTGTTGGCTTGGCTTGCTCCAGCCAGCTGCTGCTCCTTTTCGGCCTGGGCCGCCTGGAGCTGAGCCAGATCGGTGCGCATCTTGATGATTTCTTCACTTTCTCCCTTCGTCCTGAGCGCAAAAAATCCAAGCACGCCTACCACGACAACGACAGCCGCCAGGCCCCCGTAAAGGCCTTTCTTGCTGACTCGTGTGGTTTGGGCTTCCTCAGCTTCACTCACCTTGGAATGGGGCCTGGATGCGTGAATGTTGTCGACTTCGGAGGAATAGGCCGCAAAATTGTCGGTTTGCTCGGCTTTTACGGCAGCGCCATCCCGGTCGTTTTCCTCGCGGAACAGGGTGTGCATGAAGAAGGCCATGTTGAAGGTCGTGGGGCTGTAATCGCCATCGTAAAGAACGTGGTCCATCTCGGTATTGAAGGCCTGCACGCTCTCGAAGGGCTGGCCCGCGCCCAGCAGTCGCTTGAGCAGGTTCAGTATCTCCGGAGGCACTGGCGCATTCTCCTGGGCGGCCTTGAGGGTGGCCTTGCCTACCACGAAGGGCGCGTCGGCCATCACCGGCAGTTTGTCGAAGGTCAGAAGCTCGTAGAGCATCGCGCCCATCGAGAACAAGTCCATCTGTAGGGCGTTGCCGCCCGTGTCGCGCATATAGGGTTGCAGCGATCCCTTGGTCACCGGGGCTCTAGGCAGCACTTGGCGGATGGCCTGGGAATAGGGAGCGTCCAGGATCTCTGTGGCACCCTCAAAGCTCACCCACACACCGTGGGGGGTGAGCAAGCCGTGGCTGAGGCCCTTGGTATGCAGGTGGATCACACCCTGGGCGATGCCCTGAAGAATGGACAAGGCGTGGTCCACGCCCAACGGAATCTGCTCGACTTTGGCCTTCTCGATCATCTGGGCCAGCGTGCGTCCCGGCACGTAATCGCAAGCAACGTAGGGAGGTGCCGCGCTCTCGATGCGGTAGCCCTGACCCAAGGCCTTAGAGCCGCTGATCTGAGGAAGCAGCCTGCTCGCTTCGCCCAACTTCGAAGCCAAACCCGCCTGCAGCAATTCCTCGGAGAAGGTGCGCATGAGCCAATGATGATCAAAGGCGCTGCCCACGATGGACACGCCGCGCTGAATGTGGCCGATGGGGTCTGCTGTCAGTTCACCGGCCAGAAGGAAGGAACCAAGCCGAGTATAGGTAGCCATGTTGGGGCTCCGAGTGAGGTTCTAAAGATAGTCTTGATGGGCGAAAAACCCAAGCTCCCCGGGTTCTTCCAAGTCGGTCGCACTAGTCACTTGCTGCTCCCAATGGAAGGATAAAGCCAAAGATCCCCCGTGGCACGGTAGATGAGGATCCAAATATTAGCAGTGGCCTGGACCCCGTTGGAAAAGGAAAGCTGCAGCAGCGCATAGGGGACGGAGAGGTCATCCCACTGCCCCAAGCGGAGCCCTGTCTTGAAATCAAAGTGTTCCAGCAACAGTCCATGGCGCTGATATTTCAGTTTGGCCCACTCCAGCAGTTTGGGTTTCGGATCCAGATCCGCTTTCAGGGACCAGAACGGCTCCCGCGTCACGACGAGCATATTCAAGCGCTCCTCTGCGTAGGCTTCGAAGGACTCCCGCAAAGGGTCCACCCCCACAGTGCTGCCAGGAGCGGTGATCTCCTGAACCAAATGGGCCAACCGCCCAAGCTCCCGCACGATTTCCCCAGGGTTCTTGTGAGCTTCACTCAAGGCAAGGATGCGCCCGTACTGATCCTCAACGTCCTCTGCGGAGGGTGGCTGATCGTTACCTATACCTTGGGAACCTTCCTTCAGTGCATCCGGATAGGCTGCCAGCAGGGCCGACATGGGCGCGGGGATCATCCGCGCAGCCACTTTGGTTTGAGCCTCGTGAATGCGCGGTGTCCAGGCTAAAAGGCCCAATGAAGCCAGTCCCAGAGCCGAGACCCGTAACCTGAAATAAATGGAGTTGCCCATAACGAAAGCCCTGGTGAGTTGCTGTGACGGCATAGGCTCAGACTCCATCGCGCCTTGGCGGATGTCAAGCCAACATTAGCTTTTTGAACGACGGCTTACACTCATCAAATGCTCACAAGGGAAAGACTCTGGCAACGGGCCAGTGGCAAGGATCTTTGGCCTTTGGCTTGGGCTCTGGCCGCGGCCTGCGCGCTGCCCTGGTTGCTGCCCGAGGACTGGACAGGCCACATCGGAAAGCCTTGGATCATCGGGGGCTGGATTCTGGTGGTGTTGGCCTCCTTGCTGATTCGCCATAAGCGCCTGGCAGTGATTCCCATGGCCGCGGTCCTGGTCTGGGGCACCTTCGGAAACCTGCGCCAAAGGGCTCTTTGGGAATCAAAGCTGCCATCGGATCTGCAAGTTCTCGAAGGCAGCATTGACGCTCTCTGGAGCGTGCAGGGCGATCAACTGATAAGCGCGCTTGAAATTTCGTCACCACCTGCCCTGAAGGGCTACAGATGGCGCCTCAGCATCCCATGGCCGAGCGATCAGGAGCGGATCCCGCCGCCCCTACCGGGCACCCCCGTGCGGCTGCGCGCGGAACTGCGACCCGTGGATCCGGCCCCCCGATTCCTGGTGGAGCGCCCACTCTGGCGGGCAAGGAGTGATCGCACCCCGCGCCGCATCCACCTCGCATCGGCTTTGCAATTCGAAATCCTGGGTGCGCCGAAACCATCCCCCCTCTTGCGTCTTCAGTCATTCGTGCGGGCGCGGTTCGCGGCATTGCCTTTGACGGATCCCACCGCCCGGGATCTCTGGGGCGCCCTGGCCTTGGGCATCTCGCCCGTGCATGAAGAAACCACATCGGCCTTCGCGGAGAGCGGAACCTTGCACCTCCTGATCGTTTCGGGCCTCCAGGTCACGCTGGTGATGGCTGCCGTGCAGGCTCTGCTGCGCCGTTTGCTGGGCCGCGGAGGCTCTGTGGGCGCCGTGGCGGTAGGCATCGCCTACGCGGCGGTGGTGGGTTTTTCGGCACCGGTGTGGCGGGGGCTTTTCATGGGCCTGGCCTGGGCGATGGGTGGCGCCAGCGGATGGAAGCTGCCACCGGTACTGGGCCTCCATCTCGCACTGTTGCTCTGGCTCCTGGGGCATCCCGCCGCGGGCTGCGAGCCGGGATTTCTGCTGGCCTGGTGGGCCCTGCTGGCCCTGATCTGGGGTTCCGAGCCACTAGCAGGCCTGATGGCTCCGTTGCTAGGAAAGCACGCGCTCACCGCCGCCCGTTTCACGTCGCCATGGTTGGCCACGTTGCCGTTGTTGGCTCTCTTTCATGGCGGTGTTCCATTGTGGGGCGCCGTGGCGAATGTGGTGGTGCTGCCTCTGGTGGCCCTGCTCACGCCCGTGTGCCTTTTTCTCACCCTGCTCCCGGTTCCCGGCCTGATACAGGGCATCGGCATCCTGCTGGCCTGGACAGGTGGCTTCCTGGTGCCCTTCTTCGCCCATGTCACCCCGATGGCCACCGCCCACCTTTGGCCATGGATCCTACTGATCCTCGGATGGCTGGGATTGGCCCACAAGCAATCACAGATGCGCCGCACGCGGGCCTGGGTAGTGGCCCTGCTGGCCGCGTCCGCCGCCATGCTCATCACCGGAGGCACTGGACTCAAAGCCACGGCCTTAAGCCTTGAAGCCATGGATATCGGCCAGGGAGACGCGCTGCTGCTGAGGGTTCCTGAAGGTGATGCCACCCTGATAGATACAGGACCCGCCCCGTGGGCGGCCCGGCGCATCGCGCGCGTCCTAAGTCGCCGAGGTGTCACGGAGCCCTTGCACCTCGTCATCACCCATCCCCACGGCGATCATGCCGGGGGATGGGCGACGCTATCAAGATTGCGACCTTTCGCTTCAGTGGCGCTTCCTGTGATGGCCGATGCGGACGATCCTTGGGCTGTCTTTCGACCTACCGGAGATCGCACACAAGGAAACCTGCATCGCGGTTATGAATGGGACATCGGCAAGGCGGATGTTTCCGTGCGGTGGCCACCGAAACCCTTTGATTTGCCGGATGCCAATATGGTGTCCACCGTATTGCGGGTGCGATGGCAGGATCGCGAGATCTGGCTCATGGGCGACGCGCTACAAATGCAGGAACGGGATCTGATGGATCTCGGAGAGCCAGGGCAAGGACCCCTTCACCGCTTCCTGAAAGTGGGCCATCACGGCAGCCGGAGCGCCAGCGATCCCGAATGGATCAAGTCCCTTTCCCCGGATGCTGCGGTCATCTCGGCGGGCCGCCACAACCGCTTCGGCCATCCCCATGAAGAAACGATGGAAGCTCTAAATCAGGCGATGGTTTCCACCTTCATCACCGGAGCAGAGCGCGGCGTGCGCATGGAAGTGGTGAAGGGTGGGTGGGAAATGGAAAGCGGCAGCGGACGACAAGCCTTCATTCCATTTCAAGCGCGCCCGAGGCCCGCAGCACATCAATGAGCCGCTGGCCCAGCACCCGGTGGTTTTTCATCCACTGCTCATGAGCATTTGGCCCCACTTCATTCACCACGATGAGGGCCGCCGCCACGGGCACGCCAGCCACGTTGCAGGCCGCGAAGACGCCATTCAATTCCAGGTGTTCAGCGGGTGCCATGCGGCCCAGGAGCCTAATGCCATCTTCGCTGCGGGTAATGGCCGGTGGCGTGATGACCGGATGATGCGGGAAGGGCAGATTCCAAGTGCAAAGCCATCGCACAGCCTCAAGGCTGGGACGGTAGGATTCACCGCGCTCTTCTTCGACAGAGGTCGCCAAGACAAAATCGGGCGAGAAAATAGTCCCGATGGGTAGCCGCTCATCGTAGGCCCCACAGCTGCCCACGAAGAGCACGCGCTCTGGTTTTTTTCGTTCCAGAAGAAAGGCCGTGGCCGCCGCCGCGGTGGAAGACCCGACACCAGTTGTGTCCACCCACCAGCCAGGGGGCGGATCATCCTTCAAATCCCCAAGCTCTGGCGGGAAGGCGGCGAGTAGGAGTTTCATCTCGTTCAGGCATCCGGATGTTCTAGTGCGGCTTCTTCGATGGTCGCTTGGGCCGCGGCCAGCATGGCGATGGGTACGCGGTAAGGGGAGCAGCTCACATAGTCGAGCCCCACGCGGTGGAAAAATTTGACTGATCTTGGATCGCCGCCATGCTCTCCACATACGCCCACTTTCAAGTCAGGACGCACGCCGCGGCCCTTCTCCACCGCGATGCGGACCAGTTCACCGATGCCTTCCAGGTCCAGGCTCTGGAATGGATCATCATCAAGAATTTTTTTACTCACGTATTCGGGCAGGAAAGTCCCCGAATCGTCGCGCGAAAACCCGAAACCCATCTGAGTGAGATCGTTGGTCCCGAAGGAGAAGAACTCTGCCTCTTCCGCGATCTTGTCAGCCGTGATGGCGGCCCGGGGGACCTCGATCATGGTGCCCATGGGCGCCGTGAAATTCGTTCCGCGCTCGCGATTCACCTGGGCGATTTCATCCAACAATTCGGTTTTCAGATAGACCAGCTCCCGCACGGTGCCCACCAGCGGAATCATGATTTCCGGAAGCGCCTTGATACCCTTGGCGGTCGCATCCAGAGCGGCTTCGACAATGGCCCGCACCTGCATCCGATAGATCTCGGGGAAAGTGATGCCCAAGCGGCAGCCGCGATGCCCCAGCATGGGATTGAACTCGTGGAGCTGCTGCACCCTGCGCTTCACCGTGTCCAGGCTGAGGCCTAGTAGCTTGGCCATCTCCGCGCAGCCTGCGTCGTCGTGGGGCAGGAATTCATGCAGGGGTGGATCCAGAAGGCGGATGTTCACAGGCAGGCCGTCCATGGCCGCGAAAATGCCTTCGAAATCACCTCGTTGCATGGGCAGTAATTTGGCGAGCGCGAGGCGGCGGCCTTCCAAATCAGAAGCCAGGATCATTTCGCGGACGGCCTGAATCCGCTCCCCTTCGAAGAACATATGCTCGGTGCGGCAAAGACCGATGCCTTCGGCTCCGAAGGCCCGCCCCACCACGCTATCGCCCGGTGTATCGGCGTTGGTGCGCACCTTCATTTTCTTCGCTTCGGAACTCCAGGCCATGACTTTCGCAAAGCACATGTACACGTCGCTGTCTTCAGGCTTAAGGCGACCGTCCACGAGCACTTGGTTCACTTCGGATGGATGGGCGCCCAACTGGCCCGCGAAGACTTCTCCGGTGGAACCATCAATGGAGATCCAGTCCTGGCCGGCCTTCAGGGTCAGGCCACCGACCTTCACCAAACCCGCCTTCTCATCAATGTTCAGGGCTGATGCGCCGCAAACGCAGGGCTTCCCCATGCCACGCGCCACCACGGCGGCGTGACTGGTCATGCCACCACGGGCGGTGAGAATTCCCTGCGCGGCGATCATGCCCGAAATATCTTCAGGCGATGTCTCCACCCGAACGAGCACCACTGGGCCTTCGGTGGCCATTTTTTCCGCATCGGCCGCATTCAAGGCGATGCGCCCTGTCGCCGCGCCCGGGCCTGCGTTCAGGCCTGTCGTCATCAATTTTCCTTCGCTGCGAAGGCGATCCTTCTCCTTGTAATCAAAGACCGGCGCGAGCAATTGGGAAAGCGAATCGGCATCAATACGCTGAAGCGCAGCGTTCTTCGAGATGAGGCCCTCCTCAACAAGATCCAAGGCGATGCGGATGCTCGCCATGGCAGTCCGTTTGCCGGTTCTCGTCTGCAACATGAACAATCGTCCGCGCTCGATGGTGAACTCGATGTCCTGCATATCGCGGAAGTGGGTTTCCAGGCGGTTCGCTGTGGCAAGGAGCTGGTGGAAGGTTTCCGGCATGGCCTCTTCCAGGCTCAGCAGCTTGGTCCCTTTGGCTTGGCTCAATGAGATGGGCTGCGGCGTGCGGATGCCTGCAACAACGTCCTCGCCTTGGGCATTGATAAGATATTCCCCGTAGAAAAGTTTTTCGCCTGTGCCCGGATTTCGCGTAAAGGCCACGCCAGTCCCACAGTCTTCGCCCATGTTTCCAAAAACCATGCTCTGCACATTGACGGCGGTGCCCCAATCATCCGAGAAGCGATTCAGCTTTCGATAGGTCACAGCTCGGGGCGTATTCCAGCTTTCGAATACTGCGGAAACGGCTCCCCAGAGCTGTTCCATGGGGTCCTGGGGGAAAGGCTTTCCCGTCTCATCCCGCACGATCTCCTTGTAGGCGGCCACGAGGGTTTTCCATTCCTCGGCGGTCACATCGGGATCCTGGTGTTTCCCGG
>JANOLT010000055.1:0-2071 GCA_031419915.1 Holophagaceae bacterium | reverse complement strand
AGGCGCGTCCACTGATTTTCTTTCAATCACGGTGGATGGATTCTCACTGCGGGCCAGGAATAGCATCTGCTCGATGAGTCGCGCCAAGCGATCACATTCCTCTAGCACCGAGCCCAGGGCTTCACGGGAAGCTTCAGCATCAGTCGGACCTAGGAGTATCGCCTCGACTTCAGCCCTGAGGTTCTGCAAGGGTGTGCGGAGTTCATGAGCCAATTCGGAAGCCATCCGGCCTAGGCGATCGAAAGCTTCCTGGAGTCTTGCCAAGGTTCCGTTGAGCGTCGTAACCAGCTCTCCCAATTCTTCTGGGAAATGCTCCCCATGGAGGCGGCGGTCCAAGCTAGAAGGACTAATATGCGCTGCCTCTGTGGCAATCAGGTGCAGGGGACGCAGGCCCCGCTTTGCCACCCATCGGCCTAGCAGGGCTGCCAGCAGAGCCGCCACCGCGATGGCGACCCCCAAGGTGCGGCGGAATCCGGCCACCAGAGTTTGTTCGTGGCTGCGGTCCATGGCCAATTGCAACGTGCCTTCAGGAATGGTGCGAACCAGAATTGAGAATGTCTCCCCATTGGAGGCCTGGATTTCCACCGGGAACCGGGCCTCGGCAGGCCATGAAAGGGGAGGCAATTTTTCCATCCCGGCACTTTGGGCCAGGACATGGCCTTGTCCATCCAGCAAGCGCCAGTCAGCCTTTTCGGGCCTCCGCTCCGGGTCTCCTTTGGGGAGATTTCGCGTGGCGCCGCGCTGGGAAAGAGCATCGGCCTGGGCTTCCATGACCATCGCATCTTCGGCTTCAAAGCTGTGTCGCAGGGCTATGTCCATGAAGATGGCAAGGAGACCCACCACCGCCAGCGTGGCCAGGGCAAAGCTCACCTGAAGACGCCTGAGCAACGAACCACTGTGGGGGCGAGGGATCATGGATTCATGCGTCCGGCGCTTCCAGCACGATTCCAACTCCGCGCAAAGTGCGGATGAGTTTGGTTTCGAAGGGATCGTCCAGCTTCTTTCGAAGGCGCAGCACCTGCACGTCCACGCTGTTGCCATCCACCGTGGTGCTCAAGCCCCAGACCGCCTGGATGATCTGATTGCGTGAGACCACCTCTCCTTGATGATTCAGCAGCAAGGTCGCCAGGGCATATTCTTTTGGAGTGAGATCCACACGCTTACCCATGCGACTGATGCGCCGGCTTGTGGGCTCCCATACCAGGTCCGCGACTTGAACCCGCTTCGTGTTTCCTGGCGGCCCGCCGCGACGCAAAAGGGCTCGGAGACGGGCCACCACTTCGGGCAGGGAATAGGGCTTCACCAGGTAGTCATCGCCACCTTCGTTGAGGCCTTTGATCCGGTCTTCGGTCGCGTCCTTGGCTGAAAGGAAGAGTACCGGCGTCGTGACACCGGAACTCCGGAGCTGATGGACCATTTCAAGCCCGCTCATCCCAGGCAGCATCACATCCAGCACCAGGGCATCGAAAGTTTGCTTGGCACAGGCTGATAGCCCTTGCTCCGCCGATGCGCAGGCCTGGACTTCAAAGCCAGCTTCTCGCAGGCCCCGGTCCAGATGCCGGGCGGTTTTAGGTTCGTCTTCGACAACAAGGACGCGCATGAATTCAAGTGTACGAATAGGTGGCGACAACCTTACATAAAAAGGAGCCGCCCGAAGGCGGCTCCTTTTATTCGTGAAGTGAAGCTGGATTAGAAGGTCAGCTTCATGGTGTAGGTTCCGGTGGAACCGGTGCTGCCAGCGTAGTAGATCACCTTGGCGTAGCGGGTGAAGGTGGAGGTGCCGGTGTTGGTCACACTGACGGTATCCACTGCGCCCGTGCCGTTTAGTGATGAACCGATCTGCGTGCCATTGCTGTTGTAGACATAGAGATCGTAGTCCGAGGAAGCATTGGGGGTCATGGTCGCGGTGATGGTGCGGCCCGCGCCCAATGCGCACTTGAAGTAGTCAATGTCTGTGGTGCTGCCCATCGTGGCGTTGATGACGGTGCCGCTAGTGGTGACATTCTGGGCGGTACCCGTCGTATTGTTGGGCTCCACCTCGGCATTGCCCGGAGGGGGCGGAGGAGGCGTG
>JANOLT010000054.1:0-6443 GCA_031419915.1 Holophagaceae bacterium | reverse complement strand
AATCCTGACGCGGTCTGCTTGCATACCCACCTTTGCGCCGAGAACTATCTGAAGGCGCGGCTGCAGGAAGGCGACATTGATTTCCCCACGACGTCCCACTTGGCCGTGCTGCTTTACCTCTGCGCGGATATCGAACCCAGTTGGGAGTCCCACCGCTCACACCTGAGTAGACTCAGCGCCATCAACAGGATCATCCAGGAGCCCGGAGAGAGCGCGACCCAGGACATGGCCAACGAAGCCCTTGAACTTGCTTCAAAATTCCGCGACACAGCGCGAAAAACGCTGGGGCTCAAGAGTTAGGGGCCATTGCGCGGTGGCCCCTAATGTTGGACGAAGGGCGACCTATTTCGCGGTCGTCATCCAGTCTTCCACGCCTTCGACGACATCCCGAATACCGGGACCAAAGCGGGCGTTGCTGATCCAGTCAATGCCTTTCGGAAGCCCCGCTAGTGCGGCTTCCACATGGCTGCGATGACCCATTTCCGGCCTTGGAATAGCCCGATCCGCGAGCTCTTCACGAACCTGAAGAGGCTCCTCAAGCCCTGGTACCCAGGATCGCAAAACCTTTTGAACACCGGCGGATTCGGATAGGGAAGGATCCATTTCAAAGGCTCCGCCCAGGAAAACCCTCAACTGCATTTGATCAGAGGGCGCACTGTCGGGATCAATCCACGAAGGCACCAAAGCACCCAGAAAACCATGGCCTTCCGGTGGATGCACCAGGAATCCGAAAGAATCATCCAGCGGCGCCAAGCGCGCATGGCGGCTATGGCGCAGCCGTACCGAGGTGTACGGTATGGCCGCCAGGGCCTCGGCACTTTGGGGTGCGATGGGTCCAAGGAGAATGGATGCTTCGTAAGCCGGAAGGGCAAGCAGCACGCGATCCACTTCCCGCAATTCGCCACCACCCCACACCCGCCAGCGCCCTGATTTGAGTTGTTCCAAACCCTCAGCCCGGAGGCCCGTGCGAATCCCGGAAAGCCGCTCTGCCAGCCGTTTCGGCAGCATTCCCATACCGCCCTTCGGAACCATCAATGAGCTGCTGCCTCCACTCCTCATGCCTTGAAAAAGTGAGCCCTTGGATTCCCAATCAAGCAACTTTGGAAGCGCATCCACGGAAAGTGATTCTGCGGGTGCCGCGAGAATTCCCGCCACCATCGCGGGCAAAAGATTTTCTGCCACGCCACGCCCCAATCGCCGCGCCACGAAGGCGGACAAGCTTTCTTCCGGCTCAGGTGAACGAACAGCGATGAAGGGCTCCATCATCATCCGCAGCTTGGCTGAAAAAGTGAGCAACTTAGAAAACAGCAGGGCTACGGGTGCGGCGGGAACAGGAATCAACGATCCGCCCTTCCCGACCCAACGGGCACCGTGGCCGGGGCTCCGGACTTCCAGTTCAAGCTCTTTGAACAAACGATCCACTGCGGAGCCCGGTGCACTGAGCACGCCCTGCGGTCCGCGCTCGATGTGGCCGGGGCGGCCTTCCGCATCGGGCCAAGACAGTGTCTGAACCCATCCGCCAATGGCATCCTGGGCCTCCCAAAGTTCCGCTGCTTCACCACGGCGTTGCAAATGCCAAGCGGTTACAAGACCGCTGACGCCACCGCCTAGAATGAGTGTGCTCATACATGCACTCCTGGTGAAAGCGCCTCCAGCGTCAACCGCGTGAGGCAGCGGATGTAGCTTGGATTCACGCCCGGGGCGGGAAGGCGGCGATAGGTGCGGATGCCGGCTTTCTTGGCAAGCGCGGCGTACTCGATGTCCAGTTCGTGAAGGGTCTCGATGTGCTCACTGACGAAACTGAGGGGCAGGATGATGACGTCCCTTCCACCAAAATCACCGAGCACTTTTTTCAGGGCGGGTGTCAGCCATCGGATGGGTCCCACGCGGCTCTGGTAGGCCAGCACGGAACCGCCGGGAATGTCGCCAATGCGGGCCTTTAGTGCTTCCACGGTGGCCTTGATTTCTTTTTCGTAGGGATCGCCAGCCTCGATCTGGCTCATGGGCAGTGAGTGGGCGCTGAAGATCACCGTTGCGTAGGGAAGCTCTTCGAGTGCTGCACGAAGAGGCGTTTCCATGGCGTCCAGGTAATCGGAATCCGTGGCGTAGGCGAGCACTCCCTTGAGTACCGACATGCCCATCTTCGCGGCTTCGCGTTCGAGTTCACGAATGCTGGAGCCGGTGGTTGCGATGCAATCATGGGGGTAGAGCGTGACGGGCAATAGCTTGGTGATCCCTTGTTTTTTAAGGGCCTTCAGCAACCCTTGGGCGCGTGGCTGGGTGTAACGAAACAGGAGTTTCACGGGCTCTTTGTGCCCGGCTTCGCGGAGATTCTTCCGCAACGCCGACGCCTGTTCTGCAGACTGCCTCAGAAGTGGAGATCCTCCGCCAATCTCAACGTATTTCGCAGAGGTACCCTTGCGCCGGAACCTGGCGATGGCTTTGGCATAGGTGGGCTGAAACCATGCCGGCCCTGGAAGCTTGATGAGTTCCCGGTCGCTGAAAAGGTTGTAAAGAAATGACTCCACCTGATCCAAATTGACCGGACCTCCCAGATTCAACAGCAGGACCGCTGTATCAACTTTTGGTGCTGCCATGGCTTCTTCAGCATCGGCACGGAGCTGGGACAGTAGGTCCATCAGACCGTCCTTGAAAATTTCGTGGTAGCCGCCATCTTGGCCAGATAGGCGTCGAAGGGCATGGCCAGATTACGCACGAAACGGCGGCCCAATTCCGTGACGAAAATCCCCTCATCCCGCAGCTCCACGATGCCAAAGGGAACTTCTTCCTTTAGTTGCTCGATCGCATCGGTGAAATGATCCGGCCCGATGCCAAAGCGCGCTTTCATATCTTCCCAGCGCAGCTCGAAACGACCCATGATCTGATGGATCACCCAGCGGCGGAGCTCGTCTTCCTCTGAGCAACGGTGACCTTTGTGGACCGCGAAATGCCCGGCATCAACCGCATGTTCCCACCTGGAAAGAATCTTGTCGTTCTGATGGTAGACGCCGCCGATCTGACTGATGGCGCTGGGCCCGATACTCACCATGTCCGAGCCGCCTTGAACCGCATAACCCATAAAATTGCGAGTGAGACGGCCATCATGAATGGCTTTTGCCAGTGGGTCATTCGGATGGGCAAAATGATCCATCCCGACGGTCAGATAACCCGCCTTTTCAAGCAATTCAGAAGCCATTAAGAGCAGATCCAACCGCAGTTCCGGTGTGGGTAAGGTTTCCGTTGGGATGCTCCGTTGAAAAGGCATCATGGAGGGCAGGTAGGCGAATCCGTAGACCGCCAAGCGATCCGGGCTAAGTTGCAGGGTCTCTTCAAGGGTCCGGCGGAACGTGTCCATCGTCTGGCCAGGCAGGCCATAGACAAGATCCAGGTTGACCCCATCAAAGCCTTCCACTCGCGCCTGCTTTACGGCCGCAAGGGTCTGGTCCCATGTCTGTCCTCGTGTGATGAGCGCTTGAACGTTCTCATCAAGGTCCTGCACACCGAAGGAAACACGGTTGAATCCCATCTTCCGGAGAGCGGGTAATTGGTCGTCCCTAAGAAATGTCGGATCGGCTTCCAATGAAACTTCCGCTCCCGGTAACAGCGGAAAACGATCCGTTATCAAATCAAACACACGCTGAAGATCTGGCACATTCAAGTAGGTGGGCGTGCCACCTCCCCAATGCATTTGGATTACGCCCCGGCGATCCGGGAGATGACTTGCCCAGAGTTCCGCCTCACGATCCAGGGTGGCCAGAAAGGCTCCCACAGGATCGTATTTGGGGCTGATGACCACGTTGCATCCGCAGTACGCGCAGCGACGGCTACAGAACGGGAGATGCGCATAAAGCGACAAAGGCTCAGAGCTGGCATTCGCCCGGCTCAAGGCATCCACGATCTCGGTTTCCGGAAAGTCGTCCTGCCAGACCGGGGGCATGGGATAGCCCGTGTAGCGCGGCCCCGGGCGGTCATAGCGTTGAATGAGTTCAGATAGGTTGAGCATGGTTTTAACCGCGAAAGGCGCGAAAACACGCCAAAGAAATCGAATATGATTTTATTTTCGCGTGATTTCGCGCCTTTCGCGGTTCCATTTTCATTTCTTGACCTCCTCGATCACGGCCTGTAACACGTCGGGATCTGTTTCCGGTACTAGGCCGTGTCCCAAATTGAAAATATGGGGCGCGCCCTTCATGGAATCCACGATGGCCCGAGCCTTTTTCGTGGCTGTCTCTCTACCGGCCAACAAAGCCGCTGGGTCCATATTTCCTTGCAGGACCTTGGTAGCCGAAAAACGCTGCCGGGCCTCGGCCATGGGCACCTGCCAAGGTATGGCCAGCCCCGCGCAGGGCAGGTCCGCGAGTTCCTGTGGTTGGTAGCCGCTCCGTGCGAAAAAGAGGGTCGGGGCCGCCTTTACTTGCTCCAAGGTCCGCCTCACGGCGGGAAGCGCGAATTCACGGTAGTCCGCCGGATCCAATTCACCAGCCCAGGTATCGAAGAGTTGTACGCCTTGAGCACCAGCGGCGATGTGGAGATTCAGAAGGCGGGCCGAGACATCCGCGAGGCGGTCCATCCACTTCTTCGCCTTGACAGGCTCCTGGTGCAGGAATGCTTTGGCGCGAGCCCAGGTCTTGCTGCCCTTGCCTTCGAGACCGTAGGCCAGCAGGGTCCAGGGAGCCCCGGCGAAACCCAGCATCGTGACATGTTCCGGAAGCGCCGCCTTCGTTTTGCGGATGGCAGCCTGGACAGGTTCAAAAATTTTCTCATTAAGTTCCACGTCCGGATCAATCTGATCGAGCGTACGCGCAAGTCGTGGACCACCCTCTGGAATGGTGACTCCACAACCCAGGGCCTCCAGGATCACCAGAATATCGCTGAAGATGATGGCGCCATCAATTCCTGGAAAACGACGGATGGGCATGAGCGTCACTTCGGCGGCAAGATCGCTGTCGTACATCAGATCTTCAAAGCTGGCTTTGGCCCTCAAAACCCGGTACTCCGGCAGGAATCGCCCCGCCTGCCGCATGAACCAGACCGGGGGCTTTTCAAGGGTTTCGCCTTGGAGAACGCGGAGAAGTGGTTGGGTCATCTAGGCTCCATACGAATGGTCAAAACTTGTGTTTTCAGTCCAGGTGCTCATGCCGAAAAGGTCGGTGACACCGCGGCCACGGCCTGTTCGAATTTCACCAAGGCATCGGCTCCATGGGCAGTGCTCAGGAACGCAACTTCGTAGCCGCTGGGCGCGAGATAAACGCCCTGATCCAGCATGAGCTTATGAAGGCGGTTGAACTGCGTGATGGAACCCGTATTGATGAGATCCGCGCGCTTGACCCCCCCTTGGAACACAGGCCAGAGAAGGCTTCCGATATGGGGGCAGTGCAGCCCTGGAATTCGTTCGAACGATTTGGACCAGAGGTTGGCGCGATGATCCAAATCTGCATAAAGAGCGGGCGTAAGCATCTCCAAAGTCGCCAGGCCCGCGGCCATGGCCACTGGATTTCCTGACAGCGTGCCCGCTTGATACACCGGTCCATCTGGCGCCACCACGGCCATGATGTCCTTGCGGCCGCCGTAGCAGCCCACCGGCATGCCCCCGCCAATAATCTTGCCGTAGGTCACGAGATCCGGCTGGATGTTGTAAAGCCCCGCCGCTCCACTTGGACCCACCCGGAAGCCACTGATGACTTCGTCGAAGATCAACAGCGCGCCGTGCCGGGTGCAAAGTTCCCGCAAGGTCTTCAAAAAATCCAACTGCTGGAGCAATAGGCCATTATTGGCGGGGACAGGCTCGATGATGACGCAGGCGGTATCCATGCCGTGCTCATCGAAATAGCGTGTCAGCGCGCTAAAATCATCCAGCGGCAGCACCGAAGTCAGTTCGCCGATGGCGGCGGGAACCCCCGCAGAGGAAGGCTCTCCAAGCGTCACCAAACCGGAGCCCGCTTTTACAAGCATCCCATCGCTGTGGCCGTGATAGCAGCCGTCGAATTTCAAAATTCGATCGCGGTTGGTGAAGCCGCGCGCGGTTCGAAGGGCGCTCATCACAGCCTCGGTGCCGCTGCTGACGAAGCGTAGTTTTTCAATGAAGGGCACCATCGCCTTGATGCGACGGGCCAGCGCCAATTCGCGTCGCGTCGGCGCGCCGAAGGTAAGGCCTTCTTTCATGGACTCGGACACCGCGTTGATCACGTCGGGGTTCGCGTGACCTAGGATCAGCGGTCCCCATGACATGCAAAGATCAAGAAAGGTTTTGTCGTCCTCGTCCTCGAACCAGCACTGCCAAGCGCGCTTGAAAAATTTAGGCGTGCCGCCCACGGCGCGAAACGCCCGCACTGGGCTGCTGACACCACCTGGAAAGTGGGTCAAGGCCTCTTTGAAAAGCTCGTCATTGCTCATGGCTCAACCTCATCCTTCATAACCTCATCCCTCGATAACTTCCCGTGTTG
>JANOLT010000053.1:0-6412 GCA_031419915.1 Holophagaceae bacterium | reverse complement strand
GTGGCAATCCGGGCTCGTGCATCCAATGGGCGACTCCGGCGAGGGTTTGGGTGGCGGCGAGGCGAAGACCCTGGTCCTCCACCGTAAGGGTTTCCAACACCCGGTCCAACACGCGCTGAAATGCGTCGGAACGGTCCTTGTCCAGCAACTCACGCAGGAAGGCCAGTCGCTGTTCAAGGCTCAGCTCCCATAGTTGCCGGCCCTCCAGAACCTGAAGCACCTTGGCTTCAAGAGTCATGGCATCCCAGTCCAGCCGATGAAGCAGGGCTTCGGCCAGGTTGCCGTCATAGCCTAACTGCCGCATGTGGATGGCCAGGGCCCGGACCATGGATTCGCGCTCGGGCAAGGGTCGCAGCACATCCTGTAGGGGCCCCTGCAAATGATTCCAGGGATGGCCCTGGCCCAGCAGTGTAGTGCTCGCCACGGAAAGAATTTCAGGGGCCAATTCCTTGATGCCCAAGGCCAATCCCTCGGGTTTACCAGGCAAGGTGGCCATGCCTGCGAGAAGGCTCAACTGGGATTCTGGAGGCAGGCTCAACAGCACTTGCCGCAGCACCCCCATCTGGGCCATGGAAGGCATCCCCTCTCCAAGTCCCAGTTGATAACCAATGGCGCTCAGGTTCCCAAGGAAGGCAGGCTGCAAGGTGGCCAGATTCAAGCCTCCGCCCGCGGTCATGGCGCCCAGGATCTCTGCGAATGCATCCCGCACAATGCCCATCAAATGTTCAGGAGGGCCCATCGGCATGGATAGCTCAAGGGCTTCGGCTTCTTTCAGGCTCATCCCTTCGCCGGGGCTTGAATCCTTGTCCGATTCCTCGCCTGATTTATTGACCAATTCCTCGTTGGTACCTGGTCCAGTTTCGTTTTCCCCATCAGCATCACCGCCTTCGCCGATCTCCTTGTAGCGGGTGAGACTCACGCGGATGCGCGTGGCTCCCGCCCGCTCGAGGATCGGCCCGGGGCCGCCCAGTTCCTCGATCTTCGCGGGTTTCATCAGAAGCAGATTCAGCATGGCCAGCAGGTCAGTGTCATCCATGTCCTTTTGAATGACGAAGCCCGCGATCATGCGATCAGAAAACCGCTTGGCCAGCGCTTTGAGATGAGGGCTGGAGCCTTCCATCTTGACGCCATCGGCAAATACTTTGTCCCGGGCCACCGCCACATGGAGAGACGCTTTTTCAGCGATCCAATCCACCAGAGAAAGTTTGGCGGCCTCTAGCGATTTTAAAGTACGCGGATGCTGAGCCGTGTACATCTGAAGGGCCTTCAGTGCGACTTCCAGGGCTTGGGCTGTTTCGATGAAGGTGGGCATGAGTATCAATCTTCCATCAAGTGCATGCGCAAAAGAGCTTTTACTTCGTCCTTGCTCTCGATTCCAAGGGCCAGGGCGATGGCTTCGCGGGCTTCACGCGTGCCGATGCTTCCGAGAGCGCGAGCCGCGGCCATTCGCAAGGGAAGCGGTTCCAGGCGGCCCAGGAAGCCTTTCTTTTTGAATAACTTAGAAAGCACGGGCACCACTTCTGGGGATCCGATGGCGCCTAAGGATTCCAACACTGCTTGACGCAGTTTTTCGGCCTCGGGACCAGAAAAATTTCCATCCTGAAGCAGCTCAACCAATGGCGATACCGCTCTGGGATCTTTCAGGTCGCCAAGCTGGGTCACGAGTTCCAGCAACGTATTCGGATCGGCTTTGGGCAGTGTTTTGAGCAAGAGGGGAACTGCCCGGCCAGCGTCCAACTGGCCAAGGGCCTTGGCGGCCATCCGCTGGACTCGGGCGTCTTTGTGCGATAGGGCTTGGGCCACATCATCAAAGGCCGAGGCCTCGCCTAATTCCCCGAGGAGAGAAACAACGTTGCGCACCAAGTACCACTCAGGCGCCGCCAGGGCTTCTCGCAGTGGCAGTTCGGCCTTGGATCCGATGGAGCGAAGCGCGTCCAGGAGCTGGTACCGCTTGGGGCGATCTTCTTCCTGACCTAGACAATAGACCAGGTGCCGCGCCGCTGGCTGGCCCAATAAACCTAAAAGCCTGGGCAACTGAGAGGCGATGGGCTCGGTTTGTTTTTGGTGGATGAGCGGCAAGAGCGCTTTGACATTGCGTGCCCCCGCCATGCGCAGGTAGAGATCATGAAGGGCCCGGGAGATCTTGGTTCCACCTGCTTTGCTCGTGCTGGAAACCGCGAGATCCAAGATGGCCTCCACCTGGCGGCTGGCGTAGTCCAACTCAGGCTTGATTATGGCTTGGGATACCAAGGTTTCGATGCCTTGGCACAACCATCCCAGGGCCTCGGGATCCATTTCCAAGGTGATGTGCTTGGCCAATAATCCCCGGAGTTTGAGATCGTAGCCCAAGGGAAGACCAGGCTCGACGATGCACTCCGTGAGATCTGCGAAGACCTGGGCGGCCTTGCGCCTACGGGCGTCATCTTGTTCCCATAGGGATTCTTCCAGCGCCTTCCAAAATGTTTGAAGCGCATCCATCCGGCCACTGCGTAAGGCTTGGCGGCAGATGCTTCCGATCTGCGAGGGCTCTAAATCCATCAGGCCTTGGTCCTGCACCGCGAGGTCAAGCTTGGTGTCCGTGCCCTGGCATTCCCAGCGGATGTCTGCATAGAGCGCCTCAAGGTCCCCGATGTCCCAACCCTCGAATTGAAGGCGTCCTCTCAAAGCTTCGAGGCTCATCTCCCGGTCCTTGACGCAATGGAGCAGGGTGGCCACCAGAAGGGCCAGCTGGGGGCGGGGCGGGCGCAGGCGCAGTTCCACCTCGGCCACGGTTTGCGCCAACAGCTCCGGCGCCAAGTAATCCATAGCCCGTTGCAAGGCGTGTTCACCGGGCGGGAATACTGGCAAGCCCAGCAGGATCGCGCCTTGGCTAGTGGGCGGCAGAGACCAGAGGGCTTGTCGCAGTGCATCCCTGAGCACGATGGAATCCTCGCGATTCAGCTCCAGTCGCTCTCCGGCACCCTGTAAAGCGGTGAGATCCGCAAAGCGCAATTCGGATCTTCGCAGAACATCCAACTGATCCACGGCCCAGGGGGCGGATGCTTTGGGTGGCGCAGCTTGCGCAGTATCCGCGATGGGCCTGAACAGTTCCACGAGCCGCTCATTCAACGGTGGCAGTGCGGCAGATGGAGGAGCTATGGGAGCTAGGGGAGCTACGGGAATCAGGCGTTCGGACCCAGAAGGCAGTTTCAGCGAGATCACGGGAAGAACCGGCAGGGCTTCCTCCGCCGGCATTTCTGGTTCGGGCAGCGGCTCCCCTAACAAGGCCTTCAGGATGTCCCGGGCAGAAGTGATCTGGGACGAATGCGCCATTGGCACCGTCGGGGTTTTCTTCATCGGCTCCACCGGCGAAGAATCAAAAACAGAAGGATCCAAATCCGCTGGAAGGGGCTGCGTCTGCAAAGCGGGCGGCGTTGGAAGCTCCATGGGAACGTTGGCCATGGGCACGGTGCTCAGAATAGGGAAAGGTGTGGGGAGGGTGATGGGCATCGCCACCGGCTCCACTGGGACCGGCCGACTGAGACCCCCGACGCCCCCGATACCCGAAAATGTGACCCCCTCGTTCATCAGGATGTTCGGCATCTCCGATGAAAAAGTGCTGGGACCACCCAGTTCCACCAAACGCTGCGGCTTGAGCTGGAGCAGGAAGAAAAGAATGCGAAGCTCATCTTCATCCATGCCGCGCTCGAAGCTGATGTGGTGAATATGCCGGTCCATCAGGGACTGGGCGAAAGATGATATTGCCTGGGGCAGGCCATCCATCAGTTGGCCGTTGGCGAGCAACTGGAACCTGCCTCGGGATTGGAATATATCAATTTCCAAAGAGCCCGAGAAATCCAACTGTTCCGAAAGAGCCTCGAACACCGCTCGAAGAGCCTGGATGGCTTTTGGATCGTCTGGAGCGTATAGCTGAAGAAATTTCAGGGTCCGCTGGAAGGTCTCCAGCAAAGAGAGGTGGGCGCTCATGGGACCGGGATCTTGAATGTATTGATGAGAGAGGGCTTCATGGGCTCTCTCCATTCGCGGCCGAGCTGTTGATAGTGCGCGCGGAGAAAAGCCAGCCTGCGTTCCGCTTCAACTTTTCCCGGCAGGGTATTCATGCTTGTGACAATGCCTTTGCAGAGTTCCAGCCAGGCCTCGCCGCGCAAAAGGATATCTTCCGTGGTGATGGGCTGGAATGCGCCGCTGATGCAGCCGAAGTGGATGAGGCTCGCCGCGCCCAGCTTGCTCAGTTTGTCGCAGTCCCAGACACAGGCGGTTTCAATGGGGGAAAGTTTTTTCGTCAGCCTGAGGCCGACATGGTGCTCGATGGCATGGCATACGGCCGAAATTTTCGCCTTTGGGAAGTCCGTGCCATGGAGAATCTCTGACACCTCGGCTGATGCATCAATGGCGTGGGTGTCCTTGGTGAGGGGATCTTTCAGCTTTTTCCGGCAGTCATGGAGCCAGAGGGCGCACTCCACCACGTCAAGATCCGCGTTCACTTGTGGGCAGAGCCAACGGCCCAGTTTTACTGCGGCGGTAGTGTGCTCAAAGCGATAGTTGAAGATGGGTTTGGCTTCTCCATCAACCTGATGGGCGATGCCCCAGAAACGAAGGGCATCCGCATCCGTGAAGGCGAGCAGGTCGGCCTCGCAGCGCGTTCGCCAGGGGACGTGAACGGATGCCTTCGGCTCTGTACCTTTGGCTTTCGCCTTGGGGGGAATCATGCCTGGAATTCTCGCATATGGAGCCGTAGCGCCTGTAGGGAAAGACTGATTTCCTCAAACATAGGCCGGTCGCGCCACGGTGCGCAGGCTTCCGAAAGTCGGGACATCAGAGGATTCAGTCCCACTGCCGGGGCAAGGCCCACCAGGCGGACGCCTTCCAGTGCCATGCGGGCCTCAATGGCCAACACCTGTTCCAGGCCATCCACGGCTCGCAACAGCTTGCGTGCGGCGATGGGCCCCATGCTGACGTGATCCTCTTTCCCCGCGCTGGTCGGAATGCTGTCCACACAAGCGGGATTGGCCAGGCCTTTGAGTTCCGAGACCAGTGCCGCCGAGGTCACGTGAGCCATCATGAAGCCTGATTCCAATCCACCATGCTCGGTGAGGAAAGCCGGGAGATCGCTGTAGGCGGGATTCACCATGCGTTCCTGGCGCCGCTCCGAGATGCTCGCAAGATCCGCGCAGATGATGGCCAGCACGTCACATGCGAAAGCCGGGTACTGGCCGTGGAAATTACCGCCGGAGCGCGATTCCTGGGTGTCCGTGAAGATCATCGGATTGTCCGTGGCGCTGTTCAGTTCGCGCTCCAGGATCTCGCCCGCGAAGCGCAGCGTGTCCCGGGCGACCCCATGAACCTGGGGCAGGCAGCGCAGGGAATAGGCGTCCTGCACGCGGTGGCAGTCGCGATGGCTCTCGGCGATTTCAGAAGTCGAGCCTAGGATGCGCCGCAGATTCGCGGCGACTTCGATCTGGCCGGGATGGGGACGCGCCGCATGGATGCGGGGATCAAAGGGGGCCCGCGATCCGCGCAAGGCTTCAAGCGACAGGGCGGCGATCTCATCTGCCAGGGCCGTGAGATCCCTCAGTCTTTGCAACGCGAGACAGCCTAAGGATGTGATGAGCTGGGTTCCGTTGATGAGCGCCAGACCCTCCTTGGCTTGCAACTGGATGGGCTCCAGACCCTCGGCTTTCAAGGCGTCTCCGCCAGGAATCTGCTTTCCGTTGCGCCACGCAAGACCTTCTCCCACCAGCATCAGGGCCATGTGCGCGAGCGGTGCGAGATCGCCACTGGCACCCACGCTGCCTTGGCTCGGAATGACGGGCAACACGTTCTTGTTCAGGCAGGCGGCAAGCAGATGAATGGGCTCGGGACGGATGCCGCTATGGGCCCTGAGCAGGCAATTGATGCGCGCGGCCATGAGCGCGCGGGTCTGATCAAGGGGCAGTGGCTCACCCACACCCGCAGCGTGGCTGCGGATGAGATTGAGCTGTAACTGCTGAAGCTGGTCCGGCGGAATCACCACGGTCGCGAACTGCCCAAAGCCCGTGTTGATGCCGTAGACCGTTCGGCCTTCGGCCAGGATGCGGTCAATGACGGAGCGGTTTTCCGAAACGGATGCGAGTGCGGCGGGGTCGAGCGAAACAGCCTCTCCCGCGGCGATTCGGGCCAGTCCTTCGGCATTCAGATCCAGGCCACTCAATTCAAGCATTTTTCAACCCCTGATGCGCCTTGCGGAGGGTCAACGCCAGCAGCAAACCCAAGCCCACTGTGGCCGCGGCGATGAAGTAAGGCGATGCATAGCCCCATTTCGCGAAAGCGAAGGTGCCCACGGCGGGGCCGATTATCCGGCCCAGGCCCTGCATCGCTCCCATGGCGCCGAACAGGCTGCCCTGTTCTTCGGGGGGCGTCAGTTGCGATGCCA
>JANOLT010000052.1:0-3640 GCA_031419915.1 Holophagaceae bacterium | reverse complement strand
CTGATGGCCAGGCCCTTGTGGCTGCCCAGGCTTGGCCCTGGCAGATCTACATGAAGCTTGGAATTGGGTTTCTGATGCTGCTCCTGGGGCTTTTCATGCTGCTGGGGCGTCGTGCGGACGCCTTGATGGAATTCCCGCTTCCGCGCTTTCTTTCCAATCTGCTTAGCAAGGGCCTGAAATTTGGCGGCACACCTTACTTACTTGGAATGATGTGGGGGTTCATTCCTTGTGGTCTTGTTTACCTGATGCTGCTGAAAAGCCTCGACGCCGGATCCTGGCGCATGGGCGCCGCGGGCATGGTGGCCTTTGGATTCGGGAATCTGCCGCTGCTCATGGGCTTGGGCCTTGTGAGCACCCGGCTTGGCCAGTCGTGGAAAAATCGCCTGCTAAGAATGGGTGGAGCCCTTGTGGCGGGGATGGGTGGATATATCCTCTATCAGGCCGTGATGTTGTTGCGGCTGCAATTCCAGGTTGGGGCACCATGAACGAAGAGAAGCGACACGAGGCAATGGAAGTGGTGGGCAAGGCCTACCAACTCCACATGAGTGGCGAAGTTGACCAGGCCATCGAGCTCTACACCGAGAGTCTGGAAATCGAGCCCACGGCGGAAGCCTATACCTTCCGAGGATGGGCACAGAGCTGCAACCGCGACTTTGATGAGGCCATCGCCGACTGCCACCGCGCCATTGACCTTGACCCGGAATTCGGAAACCCCTACAACGATATCGGCGCCTACTACTTGGAATTGGGTCAGCCCGACGATGCGATTCCATGGCTGAAGATGGCGCTGAAAGCCAAACGCTACGAAAGCTACTGTTTTCCTCAATTCAATTTGGGCCGTGCCTATGAAGGCCTGAGACAGTTGGACAAAGCCCTGGAGCGCTACAGATCAGCCCTGAATGAAAACCCGCGCTACTTGCAGGCCGCCAAGGCTCTGGAGCGTGTGAAGCAGAAAATCGAAGCCTCAAACACAACACCGATGGTGTGAAGGAGCCCTTGATGACCGATCCTAAACCCACAGTGGGCCCTGCCTTGGGCAAGATTCCTTCTGGCCTGGCCATCGTCACGGCGCAGCACGGAAGTGAGCGTACAGGTTTTCTCGCCTCCTGGTTCCAGCAGGTGAGTTTTGATCCCCCCCTCGTAATGGTTTGCGTGAAGGCGGGCCGTCCCATCGAATCGCTCATCGAGGGCAGTGGTCATTTCGCGCTCAACTTTTTGGCGGAGGGTGATTTTGCCAGCCTCAAACGCTATGGCAAAGGCTTCGAGCCGGGCCAAGATCCATGGGCTGGAACCCCTGAAGATTTGCTTGATGGGCCCATCGCGCCGGTCTTCGCCAAGGGTTTCGCATTCCTGGTGCTGAAGCACACCCGCACGCTCGATGCAGGCGGTGACCACCTGATCCATATCGGCGAGGTTGTCAGCGGCCAGCTTCAAAACCCTGAAGCCAAGCCCTACATTCACATCCGGAAGGATGGGTTTGGGTACTGATGCGCATCACCATCGCTCACAGCCCCGATAGTGACGACGCCTACATGATGGCTCCTCTGGCTTTGGGCTGGATGGATCCCGAAGGCTTCGACATTGTTTTCGTCCGCAAGGACATCGAACAATTGAATCGGGAAGCCCTGGAAGCCCGCTATGAAGTGACGGCCATCAGCTTTGGCGCCTATCCGGAGCTGTTGGGTAAGTACGATCTGCTGACCGCGGGCTCCAGTATTCAGGAAGGGACTGGGCCCCTCGTGGTTTCCCGAAGGCCCATGACTCGTGAACAATTGGCAGCCGTGACAGTGGCCATCCCCGGGTTGCGCACCTCGGCCTATCTCGCCATGAGGAAGTGGATGGAGGGCCTGAAAGTGGAATTGTTGCCCTTTGATCAGATTCTTCCGGCGGTGGCGGAAGGGCGATTTGAGGCGGGCCTGCTCATCCATGAGAGCCAACTCATGTATCAGGACGCGGGCCTTCACCTGGTCGTGGACTTGGGGGCCTGGTGGAAAGCGACCTACGATCTGCCTCTGCCCATGGGTGGCAATGCCATCCGGTCGGATTTACCCATGGACACAAAACAGCACTTTGCGACGCTCATGCGGAAGAGCGTCGAGATGGCTCAAGCCCGCCATTGGGAAAGCGTTGACTATGCGCAAAGCTTTGGCCGGGGCATGGACCGTGAAATGGTAGGCCGCTATGTGAATGCCTGGGTTAACGAATTCACGGTGGATCCCGGTCCCCGGGGGCGAAGGGCAGTGGCGAAATTGTTGGAACTGGAACCTTCCTGGATACAGGGTTAAGTTTCTCTGGCTTGAGGCAGGCCAATGCAACTGATCGTCCATCCTTGGGATCAAATTCCTGACCCGTGTACTTATTCTGAAGGGAGTTCTTAGCGTGTCAGCGTTCTTTTTAGATAGGTCTGATGACACCCACCAGGCCGGAATTAACCAATAGCATATGAAGAATGTGCTAGGCTTGACAGAAGGATACCCAAGTCTATGTTATTGGTGACCAACAGTGATCGAGTCCTTGTGGCCCCATGATTCCAAGTTGGCCAACCATTCTGATATAAAATGATTGGTCCATTTCCTGCTCAATGCTTCCTGACTGTCAAACATTCCCACCCGGAGGTCCCGTGAAGACCATCACTCTTTTGACCGCAGCCATGCTGGTAACGCCCCTCGCGGCACAGGAACCTGACCTCGGTGGCAAATCCCGGGTCCAAGTCCACGGCGAATTCATGCGCCCTCGCCAAGCAATCATCGGCACCCCCACCGTCGAGATCAAAGACCAAGCGGAGAGTCAGATTGGCTTCGGAATCCGCTTAGTTGGGGAAATTCCGACCGCCGATAACTGGTACTACACACTGGGTGGAAGGTTCCAATCCTCTTCAAAATTTACCAGCAAACCAACCTTGGCCAACAATTACACAGACACCACTGGGATCAAGTTTAAATATTCCTATGGGACGTTCGGGGCTGGCTACATATGGGGTCAGGCCACTGGCTTGAATCTGGGAGTCCACCTGGAGGTCCGTGCCGAATTCTTGAACGCCAGTGGCTATCTGTTTACGGGCGCGATACCGGCTCCGCCCCAGGTCGTTGATGCCAGTGCGACCTATATCAGGCCCTGGGGCCGCCTGAGCCTGGACTATGCATTCAAGGCAGGTGGCACTACTCCATTCATTGGATTCGATGCTTCCATAGCCATGCTCAAGGCCAGTCAGGTCAGGGGCTTGGTGCCGACCCCTTGGGATAGCAACACAGTCAAATCCATGGCGCCCCAGTTTGCCGTCTCGGTTTATGTTGGGCTGAAGTTTTAGGCGCCGTTATGCAGTGGCCAGTGCTTTTCTGGCCAGTGCGTTACGGCGCCTTATGTCGGCCGAAGGCCGACGCCTCGGATGATTCTGAGGGGTAAGGTTACAGTGCGTTACTGCGCCTTATGTCGGCCGTAGGCCGACGCGATGGATGGTGCTCCGAGGCAAGGTCGAAGAGCGTTACGGCGCCTTATGTCGTTCCTGTGATCCGACCTAGAAACTATTCCCACCAGTACAAGAAAGGCTCCCATTTTTCAGGGAGCCTTTCTTGTACTGGTATGGTTTGCTTTCTTTGAGATGATCGTTGTAATCAGTTGGCAATGGTCATCTGCACGGTTG
>JANOLT010000051.1:0-1739 GCA_031419915.1 Holophagaceae bacterium | reverse complement strand
GGATATTCTGCTGCCCTTTTTGGAACGGGGCGAGGCCATTCTCATCGGCGCCACCACCGAGAATCCAGCCTTCTACCTGAACCCCGCGTTGCGCAGCCGCTGCCAGCTTTTCGATTTGAAAGCCTTGGAACCCACCGCCATCCGAGGCGTGCTGGAACGCGCGGTGGCCCATGAAAAGCTGGACCCAGCGCCTGCGCCGGAGCTGCTGGATTGGCTCTCCCGCTGGGCTGGTGGGGACATGCGCTCAGCGCTTTCGGGATTGGAAGTGTGGGCGGATCTTCCACTGAAAGAGCGCGACCTCGCGTCGCTGCAATCGTCCCTGGGCGGACGCCTGCTGTTCGATCGCGCCGATGGCCACTACGACCTGGCTTCGGCCTTTCAGAAATCTTTACGCGGTAGCGATGTGGATGCAGCGCTCTACTACCTGAGCCGTATGATCCGTGGCGGCGAGGATCCCCGCTTCATCGCGCGGCGCCTCATGGTCACGGCCGCCGAGGACGTAGGCAATGCCGACCCCCAAGCCTTCATCCTGGCGGAAACAGTGTCCCGCGCGGTGGAGCGCATCGGCTGGCCCGAGGCCCGCATTCCCTTGGCCCAGGCCATCATCTACGTGGCCAACGCGCCCAAGAGCAACGCCACGGTGAAGGCCATTGACGCAGCACTCGCCGCGGACGACGAACCCATCCCCGATTCCTTAAGGGACTCTCACACGAGCACCGCCAAAAAAGCTGGTCGTGGCGCGGGCTACCACTACTCCCACGGCGACTACGACAAAGCGCAACAGTTCATGCCGGACAAACTGCGCGAAGCAACATTCTACGAACCGCAACGCCCACAGGAGCGCAGTTGGCGGGACAAGGAGGAACCGGAATCGGCGCGGCTGGATGTCCTCTGGAATGATTGGACCGCCGCTAACCCCCAGGGGGGCGAGGTCCCCATGGATGACTGGTGCGCGGAGCTGGAATGCAGCAAGGAGGCCCTGGCGCGAGCGGTCCACCGCAGGGCCTCGGGAAGTTTTCGGGTGGAACGGGCGCTGAAAATCATCCCGAATTGAAATCAGTCCAAGATACCCATCTTTCCAGCCTGGTAATCGTCGAGGGCCGCCTGAATCTCTTCGGCCGTATTCATGACGAAGGGACCGTAGTGGGCGATGGGTTCATGGAGGGGCAGTCCCGCCATGATCATCAGGCTCGCACCTTTCGAACTTTGCACACGGACGCCTTCGCCTTCTTCACTCAGCACGGCCACATCATTGGGATTCAGCTTCTGGCCTGAGACCTCGGCATCGCCATGGAGCAGCACCACCGCCGCGATGAAGCCTTCTGGGATCGAATGCTCGAAATGGCTTCCGGCCTCCAACTCCACGTGCGCGTAGGCGATCTTCGCGGGAGTTTCAGCGGGGCCTCGGTGGCCCAGCCATTCGCCCGCCAAGGCACGTAGGCGGCCACCTGTGAAGCTCTGCCACGGCATCATCGAGGCCTGCAGGTCCGTGTAACCTGGCTGGCTTCCCTTCTCGGATTTCGGCAGGTTGATCCAGAGCTGAACGCCTTCGATGGGGCCGCCGGTTTCCAGGTGTTCGGGCACGGGCATTTCTTCGTGGACGATGCCGCTTCCGGCGTTCATCAGCTGCGCGCCGCCGTGTTCCAGCAATCAGTGCCCGCCGGTGCTGTCGCTGTTGCGGAAGGCACAATGAATCTTGTAGGTGAGGGTCTGGAAACCCCGGTGGGGATGGGGCGGAA
>JANOLT010000050.1:0-7677 GCA_031419915.1 Holophagaceae bacterium | reverse complement strand
CCCTAAGAAAAGCTTCATGGCGCTGTCCCAGACCTACAGTGAAGGATCACGCCTGTTGCCGAGAGGAGCGCGGAGTGTCTCCACCCGCTATCCTGGTTCAGATGTAGAGGGAGTGCCATGTCCGTTCTGACCGAAGTGTCCTGGGGTGAACTGATCGACAAATACACCATCCTGGCTATCAAGGCCGAGCGGATCCAGGATCCCGGCAAGCTGAAGAACATCCGGACGGAAATGGAATCCTTGGCGGCCGCCCATGGTCGTGCCCACGGCATGAGCCCCGGACTCGTCGCGGCGGAAGCCCGGCTCAAGGCCATCAACGAGAAGCTGTGGGACATCGAGGACCATGTCCGGGACTGCGAACGCGCCAAGGATTTCGGTCCCCGTTTCGTTGAGCTGGCTCGTGGCGTCTACTTCACCAACGATGAGCGGTCGAACGTGAAGCGCGAGATCAATGGGCTCCTGTGCTCCGGCCTGGTGGAGGAGAAGTCCTACCAGCCCTACTGAATGAGCACCTTCAACGCCGCCCAGACTTCCTCGGGGGTCACGCTGCTGAGGCAGGGATGGCCCTCGGTCCGACAGTGGTCCAGCCTGCAGGGGCCACACCGGTGCTCGCTGCGATAGACGACCTCGACCTTGGGCCCGTAGGGCTTGAACATCTCCACGTCGATCGCCCGGAAGATACTGAGCGTCGGTGTGCCGCAGGCCGCGGCGAGGTGGCTCAGGCCCGAATTGTTGCCGACCACCGCCACCGCCCCCTGGAACCAGGCCGTGGCTTCGAGAAGCGTGGCGCCGCAGGCGTTGATCCCCCGGGTTCCCGCCACGAGGTCCCCCAGATCCTGCTCCTTGGGGGAGCCCTGCACCACGGGTAGGTATCCATGGTCCGCCAGGATCTCCGCCAGCCGGGCGTAGGCATCCGCCCCCCAACTCCGCGCCGGGGTTGAGGCGGGCAGCAGGCAGACATAGGGGCGGTCCGGGAGCGCCACCTGGACATGGACATCCGTGCGGAAGTCCGCGAAGGGGGCGGGGCCCAGGTCTGGCCAACGCAGGGCGAGCACCTTCATGTAGCGGTCCAGGCAGGTCCCCTGTCCCTTCCAGAACGGAAGCGTATGGGTGTTGAAGGGGCCGGCCAGGCTTTCACTGACTCCGATGCGCTCGGGGACCCGGGCAAGCCAGGCCGCGAGGGCCGGGCGCAGGGATTTGGGGAAGTGGATGGACCTAGCCGCCCGGTATCTGCGGAGGGTTGCGGCCATCTCCCATGGGCCGGGCTTGCCTTCATCGGGCAGGATGGCGTCTACCATATCGTTCCCCCGGAGCAGGGACACCGTGATGCCGGGGCCCCACACCACGAGAGGCCCGGCGCCTAATTGCCGCAGGGCCCGGAGGATCGGGAAATGCATGACGGCGTCCCCGATATAACGCGGGAAGCGCACCCAGGTGGCGCCTTCGGGAATGGGGAGTGATTCCGGAGAATTCACGATACCCATTCCTTCACCGCATCCCTGAACAAAGTCGCCGCGTCATAGCCTTCCGTCAGGCGTCGGCCGAGGGCCAGGGCCTTCTGCCGCTGGAGTGCCAGCGCCTCTGGGGTTGCCAGCATGGCCGCTACACGGTCAGCGGCGGATTCAAGGACCGCCTTCGGAATGCTTTTGCGATCATCGGGTTTCTGAATCAGGATGCCGCCCTCCCCATCAACCAGCACCGTTCCGATGCCCCCCACGGAGGGCGCCACGATGGGTACGCCCTGCTCAAGGGCCTCGATCAGGGCGATGGGGAAGAAGCCTTCGTTCCGGCTGGTCATCAGATAGGCATCGAGGCTGCGAAATACCTGTGACAGATCGGGAACAGGGCCCATGATCCGCGTGCGGTCCCATCTCCCCAGGTGATCGATGGCCTGTTCCATCTCCCGGCGCGTTGCGTCGTCTACGCGGCCAGCGAAGATGAGATGGACCTGCTTACCGAGACGCTCTTCGATGCACCGCGTCAGTTCCAGGGTGGTCAATGGATCTTTCCGGGCATCAATTTGTCCGCAATAACCCAGGACCATCGCGTCCTCTGGCAACCCGAGCTTGCGCTTGGCTTCGCGTCGCTCAGCCTCGGTTGGGGGCTCGGTTTTCCGGTGGGGATAAAGGGGATGGATCATGGCGCAGGGCTGGGGGCCGAGTTGAGCCTGGACCGTTTTTTCGAATTCCCAATCGATGATCCACATGTCCACCAATTTTCGGATGCCGCGGTACTTGCGGAGGTGCCGCTCGTAGTGCTCATGGAGCGTGACCACCGTGGGGATGCGCCGTCCCAGCCGCGCGAGCCAGGGCAGGGCCCGTTGCACGCCCTTGTGATTGCAGAGAGCCAGCAGATCGGGCTTGTTCTTCCAGAGCCAGCGAAAAGTGGCCCAGGCCCCGGGAATGTACAGGATGTCTCCCACGTGGGGATTCCGGGCCCGCAACTCCGGTTCAATGTCGCGTTTGTCCGGCTCTTTCCTGAAGATCACCGTGATTCGGACATCCAAGGGGGCGAGGGCTGCGACGCGCTCCAGCATGACCCGCTCCCCGCCCCCAAAGGACAGTTTTCGATGGGCGAAGACGACGTGCTTCACGAAATTCACCTAAAACGGTCATCATAGATTAGGAGCCGTTACAAAATGACCTGTACTTTTCTGGTTATTTTGTTACGGCTCCTTATGCCGGTCACGCCAGCGTGATGATCAAGTTATCTCAGCTGCAACGGCTTACTGCCCCACTGCGTCACCTTTCTGGATAGCCCATGAGTGCAATGCCGCCCAAAAAACATGTCCTGATCGTTGAGGATGAGCCCAGTTTCCGCGAGGTGTTGGAGATGGGATTGGCACCTCAAGGATTCCAGACCAAGGCGGTGGGTTCCCTCAGCGAAGCCAAGATTGCCCTTGAGGAAAACCCCTTCGATGCCATGGTTTCGGATCTTCGGCTGGGAGATGGCACCGCCATCGAACTGCTGACCTGGATGAAAGAAAAAAACATCGCGGTCCCCGCAGTCATCCTCACCGCCTTTGCCACCACCGAAACCACCGTCCAGGCTTTGAATCTGGGGGCCGTGGATTTTCTTACCAAGACCAAGAACGACATCGCCGAATTGACGAAGGTGCTGCACGGCATCTTTCAGGAATCGGAGCCTGGCCCCAGCCATGAGATTTCTGATATCGGCGATCTGGTGGGCATTGGCGACACCATCCGCAAGATCCAGGCGTTGGTGGGAAAGATCGCCCGGGCCGATACCACCGTGCTCATCACCGGCGAAAGCGGCACGGGGAAAGAAATCGTGGCTCGGCTCATCCACCGCTATTCCGAGCGGGGATCGGGCCCCTTCATTCCCGTGAACTGCGGAGCGCTGCCGGAAGCCCTGTTGGAATCGGAATTGTTCGGCTACGAAAAAGGTGCCTTCACCGGCGCCACAGGCGTGAAGCGCGGTCTCTTTGAAGAGGCCAATGGCGGTTTCCTTTTTCTCGATGAAATTGGCGAGCTGGCGCTGCCTTTGCAGGTGAAATTGCTTCGCGTGCTGCAAGAGCGGAAACTGCGTCGCCTGGGGGCCACCGAAGAGCGGTCCGTGGATGTCCGGGTCATCGGCGCCTCGAACCGCAATTTGCGGGAGCGCACCGAAGAAGGCAAATTCCGGGAAGATCTTTACTACCGCCTGAACATCCTGAACATCGAATTGCCTCCCTTGCGGGATCGCCGGGAGGATCTGCCGGTGCTCATCGAGCATTTCCTGCGCCGTTCCAGTAAGAGGCTCAACAAGCCTTCCATGTATCTCCAGCCCGACGCGCTTCGCGTGTTGGAACGCTACCGGTTCCCAGGCAATGTGCGGGAGTTGGAGAACCTGATGGAACGCTGCGTAGCCCTGAATCCGGGTGGCGCCATCGGCAAGGATCTGTTCCCGGACAATCTGCTGAACGATGTTGAGCGCGGTCCCGAATGCCCGACAACGCCCGCTCTAGCCATCCCAATAGGGGGCTTTGATTTGGAAGCCTACCTCACAGTGCTGAAAGGTTATTTTCTGCACCAGGGTTTGATGGAACAAAATGGCAACCGCACGAAAGCCGCCAAGCATCTCGGCATGACCTTCCGGGCCTACCGTTACTGGTTGGGCCAATTGGGCGGCATCGAAGCCCTGCCGCGAAAATTCCCATGGCCCAAAGATTTTCCCCCGAATGTTGAAGTGGATGTCGAAGAAGAAGGCTCTGACGCCTGAATCCCACAGCCCACAGCCCACCAGCCCAACATCAAACCTTGTCACTTCTCCTGTCTATGGCACACTGGAGTGCTTGGGTGCCCTTCACTCAAGGAGATTATTCAATGACCCGACGCAAGACCCAAAAAGGCTTTTCGCTGTTAGAGCTGCTGGTCGCGATGATGATCATCGCGGTCATCAGCACGATTGGGTTCAAGAAATTCCAGGAATTCACCGCCAAGGCCCACTACCTGAAATCCCAGGACACGCTCAAGACTGTGGGAGAGGGCATTGACCAGTACTACCTCAAGCACGGCAAGTATCCAGATTTCGGCAGTTTCGAAGCCATGGTGGACGCGGCTTCGCCTTTGGTGAAACAGAACATGATTCCCGCCAATGTCCCGTCCATGGATGGCTTCGCTCAACCCTTCGAGGGCAAGTGTGGCAAGAGCGGCTATGAAGTCTCCACTCTGGGAGACCCCAACAATCAGGAAGATCGTCCCAAGTACACCCGCAAACCCGGTGAAATATCGGGGGGACCTTCCACCGGTAGCGGCAAGGGCACTAGCGATGCCAGCGCCGCCACCACCGATGCAAAGCCAGAAAAATGATTGATATCTCCCGATTGCCTGACGAGGGGCTTCGCGAACGCGGCACCACCGCGCGGCTGGAGCTGGAAAGCACCGGCAAGGCCGAGGCTATTGAGGCTCTCACAGGTCAGCCCGAGGCCTTCACGGACATCACCTGGAGCGTCTTCGCGCAGCCCAGCGATCATGATGTCTTTCTCGATGTTTCAGGCAAGGGCACATGGGAAACCTCGTGTTCCCGCTGCCTGGCCCCCATCGAAGTGCTGCTCGATGTCCGTGCCCAGTTTCTTGGCAGCCGCGAAGCGGAACTCCGGCAGGGCGGCTCCCATTCGCTCGGCAGCCAGGATCTTGATCTGGTCTTCCTTGAGTCCGATCACATCGAAGAACTGGAATTGGTGCGGCAGCAATTGATGCTGGGCCGTTCCATGGCACCCACCTGTCTGGACACCAAAAAAGGCAAGTGCGCGAATTTTGATACCTGTCTTTTCCGCGGCACCCTGAATGCTTCGGTATCCTATGAGAAGGAGCCCAGCCCTTTGGCCAAGGCCCTCGCGAACATCCGGCCAAGCCTCAAGCTGGATGATTCAAGCAAGTAAGCAAGTAAAGTGGAAGTCACCACCCCGAAGACGAATAGGAGTTCGCCATGCCCAATCCAAAGCGACGCCACAGCAGAGCCCGCCGCGACCGCCGCCGTACCCACGACAGCCTGGAAACCCATAGCCCCGCCAGCTGTTCCAACTGCGGCACCTCCAAGATGCCACACCGTGTGTGCCCCTCTTGCGGCTTCTACCGCGGCAAGAAGGCCGTCCACGTAGCCACAGCCTGATCCGCTTTTGTCGGATCATGCGGAACAGGCGGTTCGGACAGTTCATCGAATAGCGCTCGACGTCATGGGGGGCGACAACGCCCCCGATGCCACGTTGCATGGCGCCCTGGAAGCGCTCAAGGCTTGGCAGGGTCTTTCCCTTCATCTGGTGGGGGACAAGGCCCTGCTGGAGGCATTGATGTCAAGGCCGGGCTTCGGGTGGACGCCCGAGCTGATGGAACGAGTCAACGTGGTCCACGCCGGCTCAGTTGTCACCTTCGAGGATGCGCCCAAGGTCATCCTGAAAGATAAGAAGGACAGCTCCATTCGCGTGGCGGCCCAACTGGTGCGCGATGGCGAGGCCGATGGCATGGTGAGCATGGGCCATACCGGCGCCGCCATGATGGCCAGCACGCTGGTGATTGGAAAGCTCGAAGGCGTAGAGCGTCCAGGCCTGGCGAGCCTGATGCCGAACCTTACCGGCAGCCCCACGGTTTTCATGGAAGTTGGCGCCAACATTGATTCGCGCGCTGAGCATATCGCCTGCTTCGGCCTGATGGCCTCGGTGTACGCCGAGAAAGTTCTGGGGATCGCGAACCCCCGGGTGGGCATCCTGAGCGTGGGTGAAGAGGACAGCAAGGGCACCGATGTCACGCGGGAAGCGGCGGCTCTGTTACGACAGATGGGCCTCAATTTCATCGGCAACGCCGAAGGACGTGACATCTGGAATGGCCGCTTCGACGTCATCGCCTGCGATGGCTTTGTGGGCAACATTGTGCTGAAAAGCGCCGAGGGCATGGCCAAGCTCATCAAGGATGGCCTTCGGATCGCGCTCGCATCGAGTCTCAAAGCCAAGATCGGCGCGCTGCTCGTGAAACCCGCGCTTCAAGAATTTTTCAAGCAACTGGACTACCGGGAATATGGTGGCTTGCCTTTGCTGGGCATCAAGGGCGTGTCGGTCATCGGCCACGGCTCCAGCGATGCACATGCCGTGAGAAACGCCATCGGCGCAGCGTTGAGGTCCACCGAGCACGGCATCAACAAACGCATCCAGGCCCATCTGGCGAAGCTGGCGCCGAAAGCCTGAGCCGCAAATTCGTGTGGACTGGAAATTGGCCACAAAGATCGCAATGTGGCATAGCAATTTGAGGAAAATCTGATGAGCAAAGTGGCGTGGTTGTTTCCGGGGCAAGGCTCCCAGTCTGTGGGCATGGGCGTAGCCCTGGCTGAGGCCGAACCCGCAGCCCGTGCGGTGCTCCAAGAGGCCGACGTAGCCCTGGGTTTTGAGCTGTCAAAGCTCATGGCCGAAGGCCCCGAGGACATGCTGAAACTCACGGAGCACACCCAGCCCGCCATCCTGACCCATTCCATCATGGTGGTGCGCGCCTATGGCGATCGCCTGCCTAAACCTGATTTCGCTGCCGGGCATTCCCTGGGTGAATACTCCGCGCTGGTGGCCATCGGATCACTCCATTTCGACGCTGCTGTGAAGACTGTTCGTGAACGGGGACGGGCCATGCAGACGGCTGTGCCCGTCGGAGTGGGAGCTATGGCGGCGATCCTGGGCATGAGCACGGCGGATGTCGAAGCCGCATGTCTGGAAGGCTCTGCGAAGAGCGGCAAAATTGTCGTTCCCGCCAACTTCAACGGACCAGGCCAGGTTGTCATCGCAGGTCATGCAGAGGCCGTGGAGGCGGCCATGGAAGCGGCCAAGATCCGGGGCGGGCGCAAGATGATGAAGCTCCCGGTGAGCGCGCCCTTCCACAGCCCACTCATGGAACCGGCCCAGGCGCACATGGCGCCGATCCTTGGTCGGCTTGCCTTTGCGAAGCCCCTCTGCCCCCTGGTGAACAACGTGGACGCGGCCCTTGTGAGCGAGCCCGAGGCCCTGCGCGATGGTCTGGTGCGTCAGATTTCCGGTGCCGTGCGATGGGAAGCCACATTGGCTCTGCTGCTGGAAAAGGGCGTTACTGTTTTCATCGAACTCGGCCCGGGGAAGGTGCTCAGCGGCCTGGTGAAACGGCAGGCCAGGGAGGCTGGCATTGAGATCAGAGCCATCAATATCGGCGGGCCTGAGGATCTGGC
>JANOLT010000049.1:0-2431 GCA_031419915.1 Holophagaceae bacterium | reverse complement strand
CGTGATGATTTTCTCACCAGTTTTCGCATACCGGATAACGATGCCGCCCCGTAACTTGTCCGCATCGAAGGCGTGCGTGGGGTGCCCATAGCGATGTAGCAGCTCGTTAGAGGCGTCCACCGCTGCGAGATCCTTGACGCCGGACCCGAGACTCACCAGAAAATTCTTTACGTCTTCGGGCGTGGATTGAAGCGCGCCAAGCGTCAACACGGCGGTCGAGTAGAGCGGGCAGGCATCGGCCTCCAGACGAATCTGGATCAAGGCTTCACCTTCTTCCAGCGGTTCAAAATCCACGGCCGAAAGATCCTGGCCCAGCTTGGCGGCGATGTCCCTCGCCAGCCCACGGTGGCTCATTACATCGCCACGGTTGGCTGTGATGTCAACGTCCAGCACGGGGCCGTGTTCGCCCTGCTCAACGCCATCAACGGGGAAACCAAGGGAGGCGATCAGGTTACAAAGATCATTCAATGATGTCTTCGTAATGGCAGGCAATTCCTGCTGGAGGGCTTTCAGCGAAATGAGCATCAGTCCAGTCCTCCCATGGACTTAAGGAAGCGTTGATCATTCTCGAAAAAGAGTCGCAGATCCGGTGTCTGGCTCACCATCATGGCCGTGCGTTCCACACCCATTCCAAACGCAAAGCCGCTCCAGATTTCGGGATCAATTCCAGCGACACGCAACACATTGGGATGGATGAGTCCCGCGCCCAGAATCTCCACCCAGCCACTGCCCTTGCACACGCGGCAGCCGGAGCCGCCGCAAAGCGGACAATGCACATCCATCTCGCAGCCAGGCTCGACGAAGGGAAAGTAGGAGGGCCGGAATCTCACATCGGCATTGGGGCCGAAGAGCGCCTTCATGGCGTAGGCCAGCGTGCCCTTAAGGTGATGCATGCCGATACCCTTGCCCACGAGCATGCCCTCGACCTGATGAAACATGGGTGAGTGTGTGGGATCAATTTCATCCTTCCGGTACACGCGTCCCGGTGCGAGAAACCGGATGCCACCCCTTGTCTCCAGTTCCGGCGCCAGTCGCTTGAGCACGCGTACCTGAACAGGGCTCGTGTGAGTGCGCAGGAGCTGCTCTGAATGCAGGGCCAGATAGAACGTATCAGCGGTACCCCGCGCCGAATGGTCTTCAGGGATATTGAGGCCGTCGAAGTTATGCGCTTCGGTCTCCACTTCGGGACCTTCTTCCACGTGATACCCAAGGGGGCGAAACACGTCCACCAGCCGATCCATGAGCCGATTCAAGGGATGCAATGCACCTGCGGGTGGCATGGGGGGCGGTAACGTTGCATCCCATGGGTTCTTGGCGGAGTCGAGATGTTTCTTCTCGGTTTCCAACTCAATCTGCCGGGCTTTCAGGGCTTCTTCCCAGGTTTTTTTAAGACCGTTGATGACCGCGCCCAGATCTCGCTTCTGCTCTTTCGGTGCTTTTTTCAGCGATTCCATCAGCCGCGCAGAAAGGCTCCCCTCACGACCGGTGTAAGTGCCCTTGAGCCGGTTCAGCGCATCCAAGTTCACACAAGAAGAAAGGGCCGAGGGGAAGCGCTCACAGGCCTCTGCCATGTCGGCGGGAAGAAGTCTAAGGGCGTTGGCGTCCAGTTGCGTCACGGGAGTCCTGTTGAACAAAGAAAGGCCGCTCGCGCGGCCTTTTGGGTCTTCATCGAGTGAATTCGATCAGCCCTTGGCCGTGGCCACAAGCTTGGTAAACGCCTCGGGATTGCGTACCGCGAGGTCCGCCAGGATCTTGCGATCCAAGTCCACATGAGCCTTCTTGAGACCACCCATGAACTTGGAGTAGGAAATTTCGTTCTGGATACAGGCGGCGCTGATGCGCACGATCCACAGCTTGCGGAAGTCGCGCTTCTTCACCTTGCGATCGCGGTAACCGTAACCCAAAGCCTTTTCGACGGCTTCCTTGGCGGAACGGTACAGGCGGGACTTGGCGCCGTAGAAACCCTTGGCGAACTTGAGCATGCGCTTGCGGCGCTGGACTCGTTTAAAACCACGTTTGACGCGTGTCATGGGAGATCCTTTCCTGGTGGCAACTCATGGTGAGTTTTATGGGCCACATCGGGGGCGGCATGGGCCGCCTGGGGGTTGGTGAGAATTAACGAGAAATTCAGGCGTAGGGAAGCATTTCGGCGACGCGCTTGGTGTCGGACTTGCTCACCATGCGGCCCATGTCCAGCTGGCGCTTCCGCTTGGGAGACTTGCTGGTAAGGATGTGGCGCTGATGCGAGCATCCGCGCTTGAAGCGACCGGTGGCGGTCTTCTTGAAGCGCTTTTGGGCTCCCTTGTGGGTCTTGAGCTTAGGCATTTTGAACCTCGTTCGTGGTTACGGTTTCGTTTTCTTGCGAACCCGTGGAAGGTTTGGCGGATTTAGCTGGCTTGGCCTTCTTCGGGATTTCCACCGGCCTTGGAGC
>JANOLT010000048.1:0-5221 GCA_031419915.1 Holophagaceae bacterium | reverse complement strand
CAGGCCTTCCTGCGGCGCCTGCTGGAGGAATTGCGGGAGCATGGCGAAGACTTCATAAAATGGCGCGACTTCCAGGGGGAAGTGGATGAGATCCTCGCGCTGCTCCGCTGGCAGAGCCTCTGCGATGGTTCCCTGCCCGAGTTAAATGCCAATCGCCTGCATCTGGCCCTTGCCCGCCACCCACTGCTGCTGGCGAAGGTGCGGGATGCCATGGAGCTGGAACCGCTCGATCACGACGTGGTGCCGCTATCTCTCGATCTGCACGAAGACTGCCCGGGCCTTGTGATCTCGGGCTCCAACACCGGCGGCAAGACCGTGGTGCTGAAGACCGTGGGCCTGCTGGCCTGTCTGGGCCACTCGGGCTGCGCCATTCCCGCCGAAAGTGGAAGCGCCCTGCCCCCGTTGCCGAGCCTGCACGCCGATATTGGCGATCATCAATCGCTGCTGGGCAGCCTCTCCACCTTTTCCAGCCATATCATCCACGTGAAAAACATTCTTCATCACGCCAAGCCCGGTGGGCTGGTGCTGCTGGATGAATTAGGCACCGGCACCGATCCCAAAGAAGGCGCCGCATTGGGCATCGCCATCCTCCACGCCCTGAGCCGCAGCGGCGCATGGGTGCTGTGTTCCACGCATCTCGGGGAAATCAGCCAATGGGCCCTTTCCAACTCGCGCTTCCAGAACGCGTCCGTGCAATTCGACGAAGAAAAACTCGCGCCCACCTATCACCTGATGGTGGGCCTCCCGGGACAGAGCCGCGCGCTATCCATCGCCAAGCGTCTGGGCCTGCCGCCCCAGGTTCTCGATCACGCGAACCGCGTTCTGGGGAGACGAGAAAAAGACTGGCGTGAATTCCTTCACAAACTGGAGGCGGATCGCCTGCGGGTGCTGCAACTCGAAGCAGAATTGCGGGTGGGCCAGCAGCTTCTGGAAAAAGATCGCCACATCCTTCAGCAGCGCGAAGAGCATCTCCGCGAGCTGCATGAAAAGGCCCAACGCGATGGCACCGAAAAAGTGCAGCGCGTGCTGGATTTCCTGGATCACGAGGGAAAGCGCATGGTGAAAGAGCTGAAGTCGAAAGCCAAGCCCTCAGAAAACGCCGACCGCCTGGGCAGCGAGACCAACGAACGGGTTAAGCTGCTCTCTAAAATCGCCGCATCAGAGCTGAAGTCCAAGGCCCCGAAACCCAATCCCAGCAAGGATCTTCCCAGCCTTAAGTTGGATGGTTTCGCCCGTCACCGGGGCCTGGGCATGGAAGGACGGATCATCGCAATCAAGGGCGATCGCGTGACTCTGGAAGTGGCTCCCGGCAAACGTTTCGAGGCACGGGCTGGTGAGCTCGATGCCCTGCATCGCAAGGACCTTGAGATGCCGAAGGTGAATGAAGGCCGCGTGAGGGTGCACGTGGATGGCGACGACACGATGGAAGAACTGAACCTGATCGGCCGCGCCAGCGACGATGTGGATACCGAGATCCATCGTTTCGTGGAAAGCGCCATCGCGGGGGGCCGCCTTCATATCCGCATCGTCCACGGCCATGGCACCGGAAGGCTGAAAAGCGCCGTGCGCTTAGCGTTGCAAGGTCATCCTGGCATCAAGAGCATCGAGGATGCCCCCTTGAGCCGGGGCGGAGCCGGAGCCACGCTCATCACGCTGCGATGATCGCTACTTTCTGTGTCCAGCTCTTTCGCATAAATCCTAGTGACACCTGCCACAATCGAGAATCGAAAACAGAAAGGGTTTCATGACATCCATCGCCACCGACACAGCCACCCTGCTTCTGCCCGCAGAGAAGCTTTTCATGTTTCTCGCGGATCTCTCCAACCACCGGACCTTTCTGGAACCCTCGGCAAAAGATTTCAGCGGCGATGCAGACAGCCACCGTTACAAGATCGAGATCCTTGGCATGACAATACCCGTGGAAGCGACCATTGGCGAAAGAGTTTCACCCATCCTTGTCACACTCGTGCCCGGTGCAAAAAAATTGTTCGATCACACCCTGCGCTTTGAGATCACGCCGACGGGAGATGGATGCCTCCTGCGGATCACAGATGAAGCCGACCTGCCCGCGATGATGCAGATGATGGGCGCCGAGAAACTGCTGAAGGCCCAGTTGGACAGCGCCCTGGCGAAGATCCAGGAACTGGCGAAGGAAGGCAGGCTGGGGTGAAAAAAGTATCTATCCCGGCCGAAGGCAGCGCCAAACTGACCTATCGCGTGCGGACGAAATGGTGATCGGCTAAATTGATTCATGCCCCTTCCTGCCAATTTCCTCGCGCGCCTGCGGCGCTTGCCGTTGCGCTTGAGGTCGCGGCTGTCGGGGGGCATGGAAGGCCTGCATCCGTCCAAGCTCAAGGGGCACGGCCTGACCTTCGTGGAGAACCGCGCCTACGTGCCGGGGGATGATCCCCGCTTCATCAACTGGCCGCTCACGGCGCGCACTGGCGAGCCCATCATCAAGCGCTTTGAATCGTCCCGGGACCTTGTTTTGTGGCTTGTCATCGATCCATCGCCCTCCATGTTCCTGGGCGATCCGGTGAGCCCTTTGCGATGGGCCTTGGAGATCGTTGGCGCGGCCATGGCCACCATCAACGCCAGCGGTGATCGGCTGGGAATCATCGTGCCAGGCGACGCGCGGATGCCCGCGTTGCGACTCGCTCCCAAGCGCGGGCGGGTTCACGCGCTGCAATTGTTGGAGCGCCTTGTGGAGCGCGGCCCAGCGATACTCAACGAGGAAAGCTGGAAGCAGGCGCTTGGGCATTGGGGCGATTTTGGTCACGACCATCGCTGGTGGATTCTGAGCAATGGAGCGGGTCTACAAGGCCTCGCGCCACTCATGAAATCCATCGCCGCACGGCACCGTGTGGTGTGGTTCCGCCCCGAAATGCCCCATTTGCGCCGGATGCCCAACTGGCCAGATCCAAATTTCCCCTCCTCTGTGGAACGCCAGACCTGGGACATTTTGAAAGATCCGATAACGAAGATGGGCGCATGGCTGAAGGCGGGCGGCGCATGAAAGCGCCAGATCTCTCCCTTCTCGCTGTCGTCGCGGCGGCTTCGCTTTCCGCGACGCCGGTTTGGCGTGCGCCGGCTGAATTGCCTTTCGGTCAGCTCGCCGTGCTGGAACTCCGCGAAGACGATCCCAAGCAGCCGCCGCTGCCGCGCCCCGGCGATGAAAAATTGGGACCGCTATTTTTGCGCAGCGTGGAAGCCATGCCCGATGGGCGGGGCTGGAAGCTCACGGTGCAGGCCTTCACGCCGGGAATCGCGGTAGTGCCACCGATGGATCTGGGCGATGGGCGCCGCACACCGGAACTGCGCGTGAAAGTGGATCGTAGCATTCCCTTTGGCGCGCCGTGGATGGGCGTCGGCGGGGGTCGCGAAGACGAGCTTCCTGAAATTCCCTTCCCCTACGCTTGGGCCTCGCTGCATCTGCTGCCCTTCGTATTGCTCGGGTATCACCTGGTCCGCCGCTGGCGCCGCAATTCTGGAAAACGAATGCAGAAGAAGGCCAGGGTCGCCTTTGCGAAGGCTTGGCCACCGCCTTCAAAACAGCGCGAAGATCTCGATGCCGCCCACGCGGCGGGCCGAAAATGGCTGGCCACGGTGGTGGGTGACGAGGCCCGGTCCTGGGGCCCCAAGGATTTTCGCGCTCAATCGCTGGACCCCTGGGCCACCTGGGTGGAGAGCCTGGATGCCGCGCGCTTCGGCCGTGCCACGCCTACTTTTCCACTCCTATTGGACCTTAAGCGTTCGTTAGGCGGCCAGCCATGATGGACCTGCGCCATCCCTACCTGTTGCTGTTTCTCGTACCGGGTCTCTGGCTTTCCATTCGCGCCGTGTACCGCTGGGGCATTCCGAATCCACGACCGGCCTCGAAAGTCGCCCGCTGGAGCGCCAACCTGTTGCCGCCCATCATTCTTACGCTGCTGGTGCTGGCAGCCGCGGGGCCCGAGTGGCGGCGAGCGATTCGAGGCGCGGCGCCAGTGGTGGATTTCGCTGTGGTGCTGGATGGTTCCAGTTCCATGAAGGCTCTGGATGATGGCAAAGAAAGTCGCTGGGACGCCGCCCGGCGGCTGCTGGAATCCTTCATCGCAAGGCGCCCGGATGATCGCTTTGCGCTTGTGCTCTTCAGTGCGCATCCCGTGACCCTGAGCCCACTCACGGCGGATCATGGCCGGCTGCTGCGGGTCCTGGATCAACTCAACATTGATGCAAGGGACGATGGCACAGCCATCGGGTCGGGTTTGATGACCGGCGTGCGAAGGTTGGCCGACAGCCCCGCCCGCAGCCGCGTGATTCTGCTGCTCACGGACGGTGCGCAAAACCGTGGCCGCGTGAGCGCCCTGGAAGCCGCGGCCGAGGCCAAGTCCCAGGGCATCCGCGTTCACACCGTCGCCATCGGCAAGGCCAGCGGCGAAAGCCTCTATCCGCTGGAAGGCGGCGGCCGGGCTTGGCTCAGAGTGGAAACGGATCCCATCACATTGAAAAAAATTTCCGTCCTTACCGGTGGCGAAGCCTTTGCCGCCGATGATCCGGCGGGCCTGGCTCGCAGCCTCCAGGCCATCGGCGCCCTTGAAAAGACGGTCCTCCCCGTGGACCCGCCCACCGAAGGCGAGCCGCTCGCCCAATGGCTGCTGATGGCCGCGGCGATCCTCACCCTGCCCCTGGCCCTGGATATTTTCCGCAAGCGTGGCCGCAAACATCCCGCATGGTTGGAGCTATGAATCTGCCCTTCACTCACCCAATTTTCTTGTGGCCCACGGCGGGTCTTGCGCTGCTTTGCTTAAGCGCTGGACTCTGGGCGCAAGCTCGCGCGGGGCTGGGTGTGCAGGTGGTGGGCCAGCGGCCATGGGCCTTGGGGCTGGGGTTGGCATTGATGCTGGGCGGCCTTGGCATCGGCATCGCGGAACCAAGGTGGGGGGTTCCGGAATCGCCGCGGCTGACGGTCCACATCGTGCTGGACGCTTCGCGCTCCATGCTGGCCATGGATGAAAACGGCGCCTCGCGGTGGAATGGCGCGCTTCAAACCATTGACCGCCTGCTTGCAAAACCCTCGCCGGGCCTGCGTTTCAGCGTGGACCTGCTGACGGGGGACGCGGTGCCATTACTGCCCCCCGGCGAAGACCACACCTTGTTGCGCGATGCGCTCCGCGCCGTGAAACCGGGCGAGATCGGATCACCGGGAACCAGCTTTGGGCGCGGCATTCCGCAAATCCTG
>JANOLT010000047.1:0-1504 GCA_031419915.1 Holophagaceae bacterium | reverse complement strand
CTGGTACAGCCGACCGCCGACACACCTCTGGACACGCAGGTATTAGAGCTGACAGCCGCCCTGCGAGCAAGCACAGAGACCTACCTGAATACCGGCGCCACGAACCTGCTCACGGATCTTGATGGCCGCTGGTGTCGTCTTGAGGACACGCCCCTGGCACAACTCCTTCACGCCGTCCAATACCAAGCCACCGGAGCCCAGCTCTCGGCGGTGAGCTGGACGAGCGCTCGCATCTTCATACCCTCGGGTCCGACATCCATTCGGCAGTTCTACATCTTGCAGCCCTACGAAAACCAGCTGGCGCGTATCCGCATCACCGGAAAGCAGCTTCGCGCCTATCTGGAATTCGCAGCAAGGGCTTATAACTTCAGCCATGAGCCTGAGCTTTTCAACAAGGCGGTGGCTTTCTATGACGTGGATCAGATTGATGGCTGCGCGTATGCGCTGGACCTGTCCCAGCCAGCCGGGAAGCGTGTGAAGAATCTCGCCTTTCAGGGCCGGCCCGTTCGGGATGATCAAACCTTTTCACTCGCGCTCAGCACCTACCGATTGCGGGGAGGTGGTGGCTACATGGCTGCCATCGGCTTTGCGGGCCAGCCGGAATTCATCACGCCTCAACTCACGCGCAACTTGCTCTTCAGCTACGTGCTCAGCCACCCGAACTTGGCCCTGGCACCGGTGCATGCATGGCGCACCATCCCAGCCCTGGATCGGGAACGCATCATGCAGCAGGCGAGGTGAATTGAACCCGGGCCCTGCATTTGGGCAGGATGAAATTGGCTTCAGGCATCAGGCTGCGGGCTTCAGGCAAAAAATCGCATTGCATTGGATCGTGCCGTTGGTGATGCGAACCTGAAGTCCGAAGCCTGAAGCCAGTGGGAGCCATGCAATCGTAAAATCCGGGTTGAACCTATTTGACCGGTACGAACACGAGTCCGCCATTGGGCTTCATGAGTATGGCTTCGGTTTCGATGACACCGATGAGCTTGTAATCCTCGGTGACACCCATGGGAACGAATTCAACGCTGCCCGCCGCCAGATCCAGACGCGCCAGCAGAAGCCCGGCTTTCTTCTCGTTTGGAACCTGCGAAGCGGGCACGGCCGCCATCACCACAGCCTTTCCCAGCCACCAGACTAGAGCACCGCGTTCCTTGCCTCCCAGAGACAAGCTTGGCGCAGCGGCGTTGTTCAAGGTGAATACGGTCTCGCCAAGGGAGGTGCCCTTGTTCCCGTCGAAGGATAAAAGGGAAAGACTGGAGCCATTCGTCAACATCACGTTGCCATCTTCAGAGACAACGAGACGATCTGCTGCACTCGATGCTGGGGCGGCTCCACCGGTTGAAGCCTTGGGTTTCTTTCCAGCTGACCAGAGGAGGCTGGATATCGTGTAGTCGCGCTTTTCCAGGTAGGTTTCGGCGCCGCGGTAGAGCAAGAAAAAACCCTTGGTGTCCCAACCCAGATCCACGACCTCTCCGGGCAGTTTGGACGTAGTTCCAGGCTTAAC
>JANOLT010000046.1:0-2480 GCA_031419915.1 Holophagaceae bacterium | reverse complement strand
GGGACGTTCCACCTCGAAAAACCTTTCTCTGTAAGGGCACCACGGTCAGATCCCCGATAATCCAGTTTCGCTGGGCTGTTTCGGGTCCGCGGCCAAGCAGGTTGTGGACCCGCAGGAGCAATTCAGAGAACGCGAAGGGTTTGACCAGATAGTCGCCACCCCCCAATTCAAGCCCGCGGATCCGGTCCGGTAGGGCATCCCGAGCCGTCAGGAAAATCACCGGCGTCAGGATTCCGGCGGCCCGAAGCTCTGTCAGTACGGTAAATCCATCCATCCCTGGCAACATGACGTCTAGTACCAGGCAATCAAACTCACCGGCCTTGGCGAGGAGAAATCCCAGCTCACCATCCAGGGCCAGTTCCACGCTGAATCCGTGTTCGCTAAAGGCTCGCTCCAGCGCCTTGGCGGCTCTTGGATCATCCTCGACGATCAGCAGTTTCATGGTTCACGCTTCATGCATAAAAGCCTAGCATTCCACATGGAGGGAAGCTCATGGACATCCTGCTGCTGCCGGGCAAGCGAACGCCCTTTGCTGAATACAACGGACTGTTGCGCCACCAGCGGGCCCAGGATCTCGGCGCCCATGCGGGAAGAGCCGCGCTACAGGCGGGTTTGGTGGACCCCGGGCACATTGATCACGTGGTCTTTGGAATGGTGCTCCACACCACCGCCGATGCGCTTTACGCCGCCCGCCATGTGGGTTTGAATTCGGGTGTGCCGCAGGAAATCCCGGCCCTGCTGGTGAACCGCCTGTGTGGTTCGGGGTTCGAGGCGGTGGCCGATGCCGCGCGGATGCTGAAGGCGGGCGAAGCCAAAGCTGTTCTTGCGGGTGGCATGGAGGCCATGAGCCAAGCACCCTTCGTGCTGCGGGGCGATCTGCGCTCAGGGCTGAAACTCGGTGCCGGCAAGCTCGAAGACAGCCTGATGCAGGGGCTCTTCGACACGCAATGCGGGCTCTACATGGCCCAGACCGCTGAAAATATCGCGAAGGACCGCGCCATCACCCGCGAAGCCCAGGATGCCTTCGCCGCCACGAGCCAGGCCCGCGCCGAGGCCGCCTGGAATTCAGGCATCTACGCGGAAGAAGTGGCGCCCATGGAAGTGGCGCAAGGGCGCAAGACCATCACCGTGGACCACGACGATCACATGCGGCCTGGCACCACCGTTGACTCCTTGTCAAAGCTGCCAGCGGCATTTGGCAAGGATGGAACCGTTACGGGCGGCAATGCTTCTGGCATCGTGGATGGTGCCGCAGCGATGGTGGTGACCACCAGCGAGGAAGCCACAAAGCAAGGCTGGAAACCTATCGCGCGGCTGGTGGCCTCAAGCGCCGTGGGCGTGGAGCCCGCGCGCATGGGCCTGGGTCCTGTGCCCGCGATTCGTGCGGTCCTGGACAAAGCAGGCCTAAGGCTCGCCGATATGGATTTCATTGAAGTGAACGAAGCCTTCGCCGCCCAATGCCTGGCTGTGATGCACGATCTGGATCTGGATCCCGCCAAGACCAACGTAGATGGTGGAGCTATCGCCCTGGGGCATCCATTGGGCGCCAGCGGGTCGCGGCTCTTGCTACATCTTGCGTATCGGTTACGAGCCACCGGCAAACGCTATGGGCTTACTTCCGCCTGCATCGGTGGTGGCATGGGCATGGCTGTGATCATCGAGCGTTGCTGAAAGGACCACAAAGAAGTACAAACCACAAAGCAAAAAAAGGGAAAGTCAAAAAAAGCGGACCACAAAGACACAAAGACACCAAGAATGAAAAAAATAAAAACTTTCACCATCTATAAGGAGTATCCACTAGATCGGGGCAATCACAGGATATGGGGCTGAATAACAAGGAGTTCAAACGATGCTGCGATTCCAACTAATAGCCGTCCTATTTCCAGTCTGCTTATGCATCGGAGGCCCGTCGGCCAACACCCAACGGACTATCGCTGCTTTTGAGTCTTCTACGTTTTATAAAAGCATGGGGAAGGCCAAAAGGGATTCCTGGAGTTTGAAAACAGGGGGAATGAATAACTCCTACTCGTTCAAGGATCCAGATACACAGGACCCATTACCAAGCCTGAGTGTCGCTTTCACTACGGTGGGACCACAGGCAAAAGAAATCAGCATTTCGTGGCTTCCCTATGATTCCAAAGTAAAGATGACCCCCAAGAAAGAGGGACAGATAAAGCTCTTGCTTCAATTCTGGGGGACACCAGAACTGGCAGATCAGGTCATTTCATTCGCACGGGACAATTACAAAAAGAACTACCCCAACAGTGTTGGGGCTTCCCCAAAGACAAGGATCGGTAGTCTCTCTGTTCAGTGCGGTCAAACCGCAGGAGACGTCTATCTAAGTTGGAGCGGCCCTTCACTAGTTGCTGATTCCGCGTCAGTCCCGGGAATCTCGAAGAAAGCTTCAAGCTCCACCCAACCTGAAGGCAGTTCGCTCAAACTCAAGCGGGGAACCATAAGAATTGGAATGACCAGCGACG
>JANOLT010000045.1:0-7413 GCA_031419915.1 Holophagaceae bacterium | reverse complement strand
GGTTCGCATCACCAACAGCAGAATCCGGGTCCAATTCAGTTTGTGGCCCGCCACCCTTCAAGCACGCGAAATCGCTCACCCATCATGCCGGGCATCGTCAGCTGCAGCAGATTCTCCTTGCGCTTGATACGCTCGGGAGTGTCCAACTCCTGCCATTGGGCTTCCCATTGCGCGAGCGGCGCGTGGGCGCGGATCCAGCGACTCAAGGATTCATGGGCGACCTCCCTCAAGCCGGTGTCTTCAAGAATGGTTGAGAGTCTTGTGAAATCCACGTCTGCGGTGAGATCACATTCGCCCAGTTCCTCCCACCACTTTCCATCTACGGTGTGGCCCTTGAAGCGGCGAAGATCCGCGCCTTTGGCCAGCAAATGGGAGGCCTGGTCCCCGTAGTCAATGGTGATGAAAAGGCCCGCCCGCAGTGCATTTGCAAGGGTTGAAGCAATTAGGGGAAGCGCTTCGCACCACACGCTTCCATCGCCTATTTCAATTTCGTCACCCTGGGATTCGAACCACGCGGCGCTCGTGGATTCATGGTGGGCATGCCACTCTGGGCCATTTTGCGTGAGCACTTCCCGTACCCAGCGTTCGCCATCCCAGCGCCAGGGTTGCGCGGGAAGAGCATCAAATAATTCGTTGCTGAGGACCGCCCCAATGAACGGCTCAATGCTGTCGGATTCATGCATGAACCGCGCGCGGCCTGTGGCAAGAAAGGGTGCCAGCGCTTCTTCTGCTGCTTTTCGCGCCGCCATGTTGTCATCGCGGTGGATGTATCGCAGCGCCGCCGCGAAGGGTCCGGTGGCAGCAACGAGAATGTCTCTGCCCAGCCATCCGCGACCCGCGCCAGCTTCCAACACCGTGAATTCCGCAGGTCGCTCCAGCCGTTCCCATGCCTGTTCCAAACGCAGCGCTAGGGCCTGTCCCAGCAAGGGTCCAAGGTCGAGCGCGGTGTAGTAGTCTTTGCCTTCAAACCCCCAGGGCCCGACTTCCTGGCGGTAGTACCCGTGCTGCGGATGGTAGAGCGCCAGGGCCATCACATCGGCAGCAGGAACAGGCCCCGCGGCCAGTCGAGTGCTTAGTTCGGCATTGAGCGAATTCACGTTCGTTCCTTTTGCAGTGGCCACTTTTCCAGCATCCAGGGCAGCACCCATTGGGTGATGAGCAGGGCGAGGGCAACTCCCCCGACACAGGCGATGCCGAGGCTCCGGAGGCCACGGTAGCTGCTGAAAATGAGGCCCCCGAATCCCGCCAGCGTGGTGCCTGCGCAAACGGCGTTGACGCGTGCCACTTTAGCTGCGGCGAAAGATTCCATGCGGGCGCGGTGCAGCAGGTTCAAGGCCGTGTCTACGCTCACCCCCAGCGCGATGGGAATGGCCATGAGCGACAGAAAGCTGAAGGGTTCGTTCGTCCAGGCGAGGATGCCCAGCAGACCGATCTGGCCAGCGGCGATGGGCACCAGGGCCAGCAGGACGAAGCGCACGCGGCGACCGAAAAAGGCCACGATGAGAAGCACCAGCGCGAGGGCCACGAACACGATTTCTCTCGTGGCCTGCCGCGCCACATCCTTGATGGCGGTGAAGAGAGGGCGCGTTCCCACCAACCGCGCGCCATCGGCCTCCAGCAACGGCGCGAGCCGGATTTGAGCTTCTTCGGGCAAACGGATGGGAATGGTGACGGCGGGGACTTCAGCGGCAGGAGTCTTGGACTTCAACGCCCCGGCCAAAGTCCAGCGCTGGGCGAGCACAGTCTTTTGGGTGGGTGGGAAAAGTTGCTGCAGGGACGCGGGCACGGCGAGTGGGTCTTCAAGGCTGCGGCTGAGGGCCGCCAGGGGACGTTCCAGGGCTGTGGGATCAAGGCCCGCGGCGGACGCCGCATCCAGGGTCCGGTGGCGCCAGGTTTCCGAAGCCAGCACGCGTCGCAATTCGGGACCACCCTGCTCCCACGCAGGCAGGGGCATGCCCTCTTTTCGCAACCTCTCCGCCACACGATTCCATCGCTTAGGTAACTGCGCCGCATCGTCCAATGTGAGCTGCAAAGCAAGGGGCTGAAGACTGGAGCCCAATACTCTGCCGAGCTTTTCTTGCAGCGCGAGGGCGGGATTGCCGCCGATGCGAAAACGGCGGAGATCGTCTTCCCAGTGCAAGCGATAGGTTCCAAGCAACGCGAAAGCCAGTAGACCTAGGGCCAGCATGGGTTTCCAAGTGGGGAGACGGTGGTTCACGATGGGCCGGTCAAGCGCCGGCGCAAAGGCTCCGCGGCCCTTGTCCAGGGTCAGCAGTATCGGTGGCAACAGAAGGAAACTGGCGAGGAGACAGGCCAAGAGACCGAGCCCCGCGGTGATGCCCAGATCACGAAATCCCGGGAAAGGCGCCACGATGGCAGAGAGAAAGGCCAGCGCAGTGGCTACGCAACCCACCACCACGCCGGGCCCCGTACCCAGCATGGCCGCGCGCAATGCGACCGGCTTGGTCCGCCCCGAACGGCGTTCGTCGCGATAACGGCTGTAAAGCAAGATGCCCACATCATCGCCAATGCCCAGCAGTACCGCGCCAAAGCCCGCGCTCATCATGTTTATTTCGCCCAAAGACCAACCGACCAAACCCAGGGCCCACACCATGCCGACCAGCAGCGGGCCCACCACGAAGCCGAACCCTGAGAGCGTGCGAAAACCTATCCAATAGACGATCCCGATGAGTAAAAAGCTGAGTGAAAGGCTCAGTAGAATTTCCTTGGTGAGCCGCTGGGATTCCCAGAAGGCCACCGCGTGAGATCCGGTGACTTGCAAGGGAAATGCGCGATCGCCGTGAGCCGCGAGCGCGGCCTCGACATTTCCTAGCGTTGCGCGGGTCGGCAGCTCGCCTTTGGCCCCATCGCCTAACCAGTGGATGATGCGAGCCGTGGCCTTGGCATCGGCACCGGGAAAATCCACCACCAAAGGCACCAGGACATAGCGAGCATCTTTGGTTTCGAGATACCCGGTCTTCATGCGAAGCGGAAAATTCTTGCCTGCTGATGTGGCACGGAGCAAGGCCTCCTGATCGCTGGGAATCAGATCCCTCAGGTTCAGTGGATCCAGTTGTGCGAAGCGAGCTTGGATGGGATTGGGGGATGCCAGGGCCTTGGCGGTCTCCTTCAATCGCCGATTCACTTCGGCGGAATCCAGGAGCGGTGCCAGGCGGTCGCCAAGGAGCGCGGGCGCCAGGGCGTAGAGTTGTTCGGTGATGAGGCGGCCTATGGCCGCATCTCCATCCACAAGGCTGCCGGCGGCCAGTAGTGGTGGCCAGAGCGAAACACCGTTGGGACCTGGAACCGGCTGCGGGCCGGAGAGGCGCCCCTCGCTACTGAGTCCGTTGAGAGGCAGCGTGCCGCGATCGAGCAAGCGACTCACCAGGTTTTCCGCCCACTCGCCGCGGGATTCAAGCGTTGTGGCATCGCCTTCAGCCACGAGCCACAACAATTCCTGCTGACCCACTCCGGCTTCAAGGCTGGCGCGCACCACGGGGTGATCGGTGGGCAACAAGCTCATGAGATCCAGCCGCCGTTCGACTCGCAGCACGCCCCAACCCAAAAGCACGGTGAGCAGGGCCGCAAAGGCTACGATGCGCCGGGGATGCCGAAGATGAAGCAGCAGCAGGGCACGCAGCAGCCGGTTCAGCATTGATTCCTCGCACGTTTCACAGGTGACTCAGCAGGCGATCCAAGGTGGGTTGCAGCATCACGCGATGACTTTGGCCCAGGCGTCGCAGCAGGCTTGGATCATTCAGGCGACCCAGCGCATAGCCATCATCATTCTCCAGGCTCTCGGCCCAGCGCGAAGCGGTGATCAGCGTGGGCCGTAGGGCCGCGTAGCGGAAATCCAGCAGTTGAGCCATGGCCCGGGCCACGCGGATGTCGGTGTCCAAGCGATCGAGATCATCCAGCACCAGGCAGGGCGCATCCAGCAAGGGGGCCATTCGATCCCGCTCGGATTGGAAGCCCTGATTCTGGAAGCTGCGCACATCGTAATAGGTGTCCTTCAATTCCTGGCTGAAGGTTCGCACCGAGACGAATAGGCCGGGCCTTCCCGTGCGCGCGCACCATGCGCGAAGGGCTGCAGCGGCAAGGCTGGATCTACCACTGCCTGTGGGGCCATCAATCCACCATAGATCCGTGTCGGTGCGATCTTTCTGAGCCCAAGCCTGGAATGGCTGGAAGCCCGAAGGCTCCTGGGCGGGTCGAATGGTTTTCCAGGTGGTATCGAAAGTTTTATCGCTGCTCTGCAACCCGCACTTGTGGACGATGTGGTCCAGCTTGGATGAGATATCGGACCCCAGCGATTCCCGGCCAGCGGGATGCTCCAGGAGTTCCTGGGCCTTGCCAAGGTTCAACAGTACCGACAGACGGGGATGACGGTCCTTCCACCACTCCCAAAAATTCTCAAAAGTAGATGCGGCGTAGCGTTCGGGAATCCCCAGATCGCTCCCCGAAGAGATCGCGGCATCCGTGCAACCGCAGGCTACGGCAGGCTTCATGGGATCGGGATCCAAAATGAAGCCCTTGCCGCCGCACCTCGGACAAGCGGGATCTGGTTTCAAGGCAGTTCTCCCCGCAGAAAATCACCGAGCACTTCTCGCCTTCGCTCACGAATCTTATTGAAAGCTCGTTCTTCGATTTGGCGCACGCGCTCCCGCGAGATGGGCGGATTAAAGCTGCGGCCGATCTGCTCCAGTGTCATGGGCTCGTGGTTGTTGAGTCCAAAATGCAGACTCAGGATGCGCCGCTCTTTTTCAGAAAGACTGTCCAGGCACTTCTGGATCTGCGAAAGAAAGGCCTCGTGGTCCAGGGACTGCATGGCGCTGGGCTGCACTTCCTGCTCAAGGCTGTCGCCGACCGTGAGGTCCGTGTCACCCATGCCCTGTTCGGTGGAGATGGTGTTGGTGGTTTGTTGCAGCACCTGAAGCCGGGCCACTTCTTCGGGTGAGAAATGGGTGGCTTCAGATATCTCCACCACCGTCGGCTGGCGGCCCAGGGCTTGGGCCAGCTTGCCGGTATGGCGATTGAGCTGCACCAAATGGCCGGCGACCTTTTGGGGCAAGCGGATCTTAGTACCATGCTCGGCCAGTGCGTGGAAGATGGCCTGGCGCACCCACCACGACGCATAGGTCAGGAACTTGTTTTCGCGCAACGGGTCGAATCGCTTGGCAGCTTCGATGAGGCCAAGATTGCCTTCGCTGATGAGATCCAGCAGATCAAGGCCCATGCCTTCGAATTTCCGGGCTTCCTTCACCACAAAGCGGAGATTGCCTTCCACGAGTTTTCGTAGACCCTCAGCGTTGCGATCGTCTTGCCACATGTGCCCGTAGAGCCGCTCCTCCTGGGCTGTCAGCAGTGGCAGGTGGCGGATCGAATCAAAATATTTGTCGAGCGCGCGCTCTTCGAGATGCCGAATAGGCACAGGGATTCCTGACGGGGAGATTCCAGCATACAAGAGGACCGTTGGAAATTTCGATTAGCGATTCTTACCGCTTAACGAGACCTTTGGGTGACAGCTTGACGAGCCCGGTGGATTTCGACGGGGCGCGAGATTCACCGGGATCAAGGCCAGCATCGCGCATGCGCTGCTTCATGGCTTCAAGGGCTCCACTCATTTCATCCTGCATTTGCTGCATGCGGCTCCGCAGATCCAGCACCACTTCCACGCCTGCGAGATTCACGCCCAGGTCGCGGACGAGACTCAGGATGAATTCCAGGCGCTCCAGGTCTTCATCGCTGTAGAGTCGGGTCTTGCCTTCAGTGCGGCTGGGGCGAAGCAGCCCTTCGCGTTCATAGAGCCGAAGGGTTTGAGGGTGGATGGTATAGCGCGCGGCCACCACGCCGATCATGTACACGCCTTGTTTCGGATCACGGCGCATCAGGTTCTCCAGGACTTCGCGCGGATCGCGCCATCGTTGATTTCACCTAGTTCCCGCAGCAGTTCCTTGCTGCGCTCATCGTGGATATCTGGGGTGATCACCTGGATTTCCGCGATGAGATCGCCACGCTGGTCGCTATTGGGAATGGGCATCCCGCGGCCCTTGAGCCGGAGTTTCCCACCGCTTTGGGTGCCCGGCGGGACCTTTATGGTGGCCGTGGATTCGGGCGTTGGGATTTCCACCTTTGCCCCGAGCGCGGCTTCGCTGAAGCTGATGGGCAAGCGCAAGTAAAGATTGGCGCCCCGGCGCTCGAAACGGGGATCGGCATCCACCTGCACTTCCAAGAAGAAGTCCCCAGGGCCACCGCCACGGCGGCCTGCCTCACCTTTTCCCTTCACGCGCAGCTTGGTTCCATCTTCGACACCGGCGGGAATGGCCACGGTGACGGACTCATGTTTTGGATTGCGGCCGCGGCCCTCGCAGGCGGGGCAGGCGGGGGCTTTCTTCCCCGTACCCCCGCAATCGGGACAGGCTTGGCGGGACTTGAAAAAACCAGAACCCTGTTCAAAGTGGCCGCGACCGCCACAGGTCGGGCAGATGCTTTTCGCACCGCTGCTTTCACCGCTCCCATGGCAGGTTTTGCAGGTCTCCGTGCGATGAAGATTCAGGGTGACTTTTGTGCCGGTGAAGGCCTCCTTGAATGGAATGCGCACGGTGTGCGACAGGCTTTCACCCTTCATGGGGCCAGGCCGATGGCGTTCCCCGCCGCTGAAAAAATCGCCGAACATACTTCCGAAATCGAACGTCTGGGAGCCGCCCCCCTGGCCCTGGCTGAAATCCGCGGCTGATGGCATTCCCGATGGATCGCCAAACTGGTCGTAATTTCGGCGTTTCTCGGGATCGGACAAAACATTATTGGCCGCGGTCAAGTCCTTGAACTTGGCCTCGGCCTCTTTGTTGTTGGGATTCAAGTCTGGGTGGTATTTTCGGGCCAGCTTCCGATATGCCTTCTTGATTTCCTCGGTCGAGGCGCCCTTGGAAACCCCAAGAAATGCATAGTAATCAGGATGGGCCATGGCTTCACGCTAGCATGATTTGCGTGGCAGGGACTCAGGTTATAGGCATCGAAAAAGAGAGGCCGGATGCGCTCCGGCCTCTTTTAATCCGTTGTTTAAGATCTCCTTCGACCCTGCTCAGAGCACCATCCATCGCGTCGGCCTGCGGCCGATAGCTGGAGGCGCAGTAACGTCTTGGCCAGAAAAGCACTGGCCTCTGGATTGGTAAGCATTCGTGCCTTCGACTTTCCTCGGTCCACCACCCATCGCGTCGGCCTGTGATCGGTATTGGGTGCTGCACGGGCTTCGACTTTCGTTTGGGGAACCACCCATCGCCTGAAACGTATTGGCCGACATAAGGCGCAGTAACGTCTTGGCCAGAAAAGCACTGGCCTCTGGATTGGTAAGCATTCGTGCCTTCGACTTTCCTCGGTCCACCACCCATCGCGTCGGCCTGTGATCGGTATTGG
>JANOLT010000044.1:0-2496 GCA_031419915.1 Holophagaceae bacterium | reverse complement strand
GGGCCCTATCTGCGGCCCTATCTGCGGCCTCATCCAGCCCGACATCGGGTGCGCGATCAGTCGCTTCAAAAGTGCTTGATCATCCATGGAAGGCCTCGGGTGTTTTCATCAGCGTATCCAAAAACAAGAATGCGATGATGGAGCCATGAGTACTATTCGCAAAGCCGTCATTCCTGTCGCAGGTCTTGGCACCCGCTTTCTACCCGCGACCAAGGCCCAGCCCAAAGAAATGCTGCCCTTGGTGGACAAGCCCGTCATCCAGTATGTCGTGGAAGAAGCCATTCGTGCTGGCGTTGAAAACCTTGTGCTCGTCACCGGTCGCGGCAAACAGGCCATCGAGAATCATTTCGACGTGGCCTACGAGTTGGAGGACATGCTGCTCCGAAGGGGCAAGACCGATGATCTCGATCAGGTGAGGGCCATCACGGGCCTTGGCCAGTTCACTTTCGTCCGGCAAGGCGAGCCCCTGGGTCTCGGCCACGCGGTGCTCTGCGCGCGGCACGCCGTGGGATCTGAACCCTTCGCGCTGCTGCTGGGAGACGATGTTTTCGACGATGATAGCCCCGCCCTCGAAGCGCTCATCAAGGCTTTTGAAGCCACGGGGAAAAGTGTTGTCGGGGTGCAGGAAGTGCCGCTGGAGCACGTTTCCCGCTACGGCATCATCAACGCCCCCGAGCATCCTGATGGGCCTTGGATCGTCACGAATATCGTTGAAAAACCCGAAATCGCCGAAGCCCCAAGCCGCTACGCCGTGGTGGGCCGTTACGTTCTCACACCACGAATTTTTGATCATCTTGCGGAACTGAAACCTGGCGTTGGGGGTGAGTATCAACTCACGGATGCCCTTAAGAAATTGGCTGATGAAGGTCAGCTCGTGGCTGCCCTGATCCCCGCCAAGCGCTATGACACAGGCAACAAGCTGGACTACCTGAAAGCCAACGTGGAGTTCGCGTTGAAGCGGGAGGATCTAAGGGATGACTTCCGTGCGTACTTGAAAGAGATCGTAGGAAATTGAACTTAGGCGCTGCGACGCTTTTCAATCAGCAGGTGCAACAGGGTCACAGCCGCGGGCGTGATGCCAGGTATTCGCGAGGCTTGACCTAGCGTCTCGGGGCGATGTTTCTTGAATTTCTCCCGCACCTCATTACTGAAACTCAGCAATGTTTCTATGGGAAAATCTTGCGGGATATTCACGCCATCCCAGTCCCGATGATGATGCAACAGGCGGGCTTCCCGTTCCCGGTATCCGTCGTACCGCGCCTCGAAAAGTAGCAGGTCGCGCTCCCAGTTTGGATCCCATCCCTGTTGGGGCTCGCTGAATCCTGGAAGCAATGCCAGCGATGCATCCACGAGCTCGTTCGTGAGATTCTGCCGCTTGAAGAGGTCCCTCAGATTCATGCCCGCGGCCAGGTTCAAGCCTGCGCCCGCAGCGATGGGACCGAACCTCGAAGTCTGCGTGACCCAGGTCTGCTCACATTGCTGGCGCAGATTTCCCCGGCGGAAAAGTTTGGATTCGATCACCGCGATTTCATCGCTCGAAAGGGTGCCGATGGTCTTTGAAACTTCCAATAGTCGGGCATCTGCAAGGTCACATGCCAGGGCCAAGCGGTGCTCCGCGCGGGCCGTGAGCATGCGGTAAGGCTCGTCGGTGCCCTTGGTGCAAAGGTCATCTATCATCACGCCGATGTAGGCCTGGTCGCGGCGAAGGATGATGGGTTCCTTGTCCCGCAGCCAACGCGCGGCGTTGATGCCGGCCATGATGCCCTGCCCCGCAGCTTCTTCGTAACCCGTGGTGCCATTGATCTGGCCCGCGAACCAGACGCCCTCCAATCCTTCTACCGAAAGATCCCGATGCAGTTGCAGTGGATCAAAACTGTCGTACTCGATGGCGTATCCGGGGCGGATGATTTCCGCATTCTCGAATCCTGGGAGGCTCTGAACCATGCGCTGCTGCACATCCGGCGGCATGGATGTGGACAGTCCCGAAAGGTAGATTTCTTCGGTCTCCAAGCTCTCAGGTTCCACAAAAATCTGGTGCCGCGCCTTGTCCGGAAACTTTACGAATTTGTCCTCGATGCTGGGGCAGTAGCGCGGACCGACGCCTTCGATATGCCCGCCATACATCGCCGAGCGGTGCAGGTTTTCGCGCACCGCGGCTTCGGTTTCGGGTGTGGTGTGGACGATGTGGCAGGGCACCTGGGGTTGGGGAATTCCACCCTTTGAGACATCCGTGAAAAAACTGAAGGGTCGGGGCGGATCATCGCCGTGCTGGACTTCGAGCCGCGTGAAGTCAATGCTGTCCTTCGCCAACCGGGGACTGGTGCCGGTCTTCAGACGGCGGCAGTTCAGGCCGAAGGACTTCAGTTGCTCAGATAAATGCGTGCTGGGGGGCTCCCCCGCGCGACCGGCCGCCATGCGTTTATCACCGATGAGGATCTGGCCATTGAGAAAAGTGCCCGATGTCAGCACCACCGCGTCGCAGGGAAGGAACGTCCC
>JANOLT010000043.1:0-4973 GCA_031419915.1 Holophagaceae bacterium | reverse complement strand
TGAGGGCCGCGTGGGTGGCCACCTCGGCCACAGCGATAGCTTCCCGATCCGCCGCATAAAAGGCTCCGCGCTGCGCCGTCGAAAACCTTCCTGGGTGAGGATGGGTGAAGGCCGCGTTGATAAAGGTGCAGCCGGGACCCATGGCCCGCTCCTTGGGCGGAATGAGGCTGATGTCACCGACCTCGTCCCGGATGCGATCGTTGGTGCGTGATTCCAGGGCGAGAAGGGCCTCCCAGTCCTTGGGGTCCGCAACGGATTCGAACAGATCGATGGCAGGGAAGCGGGTGGGGATGATGCGGTAGGCAGGGTTCCAATCCAGTGGATGCAGGAGCAGGGACCTTGTCATCCGCCGCCCCGACGGCCATCCAGGTAGCGACGCACGTCCGCCAGATCCACCAAGCTGAGTTGCATCCGATCAAGAGGCGTTTTGCCGTTGAAAAATGGATCGAGGTTGGATTTCTTCACCCAAAGAGCGGCCTGCCGATCATCGGGGATCAGGATCCGCAGGGCCTTCCAGATGCCCAGCACGTAGCTGATGCGGTCGAGAGTGTCGCGGCTCAGTTCCACTCCTGAGTCCTTCCGCCAGTTGAAAAGCGTGGAGCGGCTGGGCTCTCCCAGCAGGCGGCGCTCCTCTTCAGTGCTCAGTTTCCACGCTTTCGCGATGTTGAAAAAGGCGATGAGACCTGCCTTGGAGAGTTCCCGTTCCGTGAATGTCTCGCGGCGGGGCCTTTGAGAGGTGAGGGTGTTCATGGCAGCTCCATCCTGAATTCAAGAATAGTCCAATTATGAACTATTTCAATGTACCTATTCATTTTTAGATTATGGATGATGAAACATGCCTGGAGCCTAAGGCCTGGAGCCTAAGGTCCAATACCCTTATCCTAAAAGGTGCTGGAGTCATTGATGCGTCTGGATCCATTGGGGAATTTCTCTCGCAGCCACCGTAATGGCGATCTGCGCATGGATCATGTGGGCCAGACCGTGCGGCTGCTGGGCTGGTGCAAGCGCTCCCGCAACATGGGTTCGCTGGTTTTCATGGATCTGCGGGACCGGTGGGGCGTCGTGCAGATCAAGGCCGATGAAACGGAAATTGATCCGGAACTGCTTGCCAAACTGAAGGCCGTGCGCAGCGAATTCGTGTTGGGCGTCGAGGGCATCGTCATCGAGCGGCAATCCAAGAACCCGAACCTGCCGACGGGCGATGTGGAAGTAAAACTCACGGGTCTGAAAATCTTCAACACCGCCAACACCCCACCCATCCCCGTGGATGACGTGGTGGAAGGCGGCGCTGGTGGAGCGGACGCTAGCGAAGACTTGCGGCTGAAATACCGCTTCCTGGATTTGCGGCGCCCTAGTTTGCAGCGCAGCATGATCCTGCGCAGCGAGGTTTCCTCCATCATCCGCAATCACTTCCGGGAACTTGATTTCATCGAGTTTGAAACGCCCATCCTCACCAAATCCACGCCTGAAGGCGCCCGGGATTATCTGGTTCCCTCCAGAGTCCATCCGGGCGAATTCTTCGCGCTGCCCCAATCGCCGCAGCTCTTCAAGCAGTTGCTTCAGGTCTCGGGCTTCGAGCGCTACATCCAGATCTGCCGCTGTTTCCGCGACGAAGATCTACGAGCGGACCGCCAGCCGGAATTCACGCAAGTGGATGTGGAAATGAGCTTCGTCCGCGAGAAGGATGTCCAGGATGTCCTTGAGCCTTTGATGGTGAAGCTCGCAAGGCTCGTGGGCAAGGACGCCCAAGCGCCTTTCCAGCGCTTGGCCTTTGCCGACGCCATGGAGTGGTACGGCTCCGACAAGCCCGATGTGCGCTGCGACGTAAAAATCCAGGATGTGAGCGCTATTTTCGCGGCGAGTGATTTCAATCTGTTTCGCTCCGCCGCCGAAAGCCAAGGCCAGCGGCGGGTTCGCGCTCTTTATTTTGCAGGCGAACAGGTCGGCGCCATGTCCCGCAAGCAGTTGGACGAATTGCAGGAAACCGCTAAACATCTCGGTGCCGGGGGCCTGCCTTATGTGAAATGGGGCAAGGATGGGTTCGCTTCGAGCTTCAAGAAATTCATCAGCCCAGACCTTGAAGCCGCGCTCAAAACCGCGCTGAATATTGAAGGTGAAGGGCTGGTGGTGTTCGCCGTTGGCACCGATGCCCAGACCTCCAAGGTGCTTGGCGATTTGCGCCTCCGGTTGGCGCGGGCCTTTGGGCAATTGGATGAATCCCGCTTTGCTTTCCTGTGGGTGGTGGATTTCCCCCTGCTGGAATGGAACGAGGAAAATGCGCGCTTCGTGGCCTGCCATCATCCCTTCACGAGCCCCCATCCCGATGACATGGACAAGCTGGAATCCAATCCCGGTGCCTGCCGGGCCGTGGCCTACGATCTGGTGCTCAACGGTTATGAAATCGGCGGTGGTTCCATCCGCATTCATGACGCCGAAACCCAAAGCCGCATGTTCCGCGCCCTCGGCATTGGTGAAGAAGAGGCCCGTTCGAAATTCGGTTTCCTGCTGGATGCCCTGGCCTTTGGCGCGCCGCCCATGGGTGGATTGGCGCTGGGTCTCGATCGCCTGGTGATGTTGATGGTCGGCGAGACCAGCATCCGTGAAGTCATCGCCTTTCCAAAAACCGCGCAGGCCCGCTGCCTGATGACCGATGCGCCCAGCGAAGTGGACAAGCGCCAATTGAACGAGCTGCATATCGCCACCACCGCCCATACGGCACCCCAGACCTTCCGCGCCGGCGTGATGTTCTTCGAGAGCGTCCCCGCCGAACTCCAGGCCCCCTTCCGCGCCTTGCAGACCCTCAGCCACGGAACCAAGCCCCACAGCACCAGCACCATCACCATGGACGGCGAAATCGTGCGCGTGGAGACGAGCAATCTGGGCGGGCCGAGCTTTGATTTTGAATGATCACGTTACGCCATCGCACTGAAGCCATCCTGCGGTCGGCGGGCTGGGAACTGCCGCCGCTTCCGGTGGTCTGGTCGTCCCGCATGACGCGCTGTGCGGGGTTGTTCGTCATCGAGAAAGATGCGCGAGGAACGTGGCATCCAGAGATCCGCTTGTCCATTTCGCTGCTGCGACGGCGGGATTGGCCATGGCCTCAAGTCGTTTGCGGCGTCAACTGCCGCGATCCGGAAAGCATCCTTCAGCGCATCCTCGAACACGAACTCATCCACTACAAACTGTGGAAGGACGGCGCCAAAGACTGGGGCCACACCGAAGCCTTCCGCATCACCGCCTGGGAGCGTTTCGGACATCAGAGCGTCACGCATGGGATCGGGGTGGAGGAGGGATGAGGTATGAGCTAACAGCCTTGAGCCATGAGCTAACAGCCTTGAGCAAAGCTCATAGCTGATAGCTGATAGCTCAAAACTATGAGCGGCGAGTCTCAGTGCTCAGCGGATTCCATGCAAGCTCCTGCTCTGATTCGAAGACCCGCGTTTCCCCCGTGATGGGGTCCTTGAATTCCAATCGCTTGGCCAGGAGTTGCAGGGGGTGGGTGAAATCCAGCGGGGCATCAGATGGAGCTTCAGGTTGGAGTTCGGGGTAGAGCTTGTCGTGCAGGATCGGGTGGCCGATGGCGGCCATATGAAGGCGGATCTGATGTTTCTTGCCGGTCTCGGGGCATACCTCGAAAAGGCCGTAGCCATGCCGTTCTGCGAGTAGTCGGATGGTGCTTCGGGCGTTCACCGGACCCCCCACGCAGGCCATGCGGAAGAAGGGCTCACCCTTTTCGATGCGGTTCTCCACGCGCCAGTCCTGGGGTGGTGTTCCTGCCTTCACGTAGGCGACTGCGTGATAGGTTTTCGCGATGCGGCCCTTCTGGAAAAGGCCGCTGAATGCGGCACGGCTATCTTGCCGAACCGAGAAAAGCACCAGGCCCGCTGTTTCGCGATCAAGGCGATGCAGCGGTGCCAGGCCAGGCAAGCCCGTCTGCTCCTGAAGCCACGCCAGCAGAGAGGCCCGCACATAGGGACCCGTGGGAATCACCGGCAAGAAATGAGGCTTGTCCACCACGAGAAGGTTCGCATCCTGAAAAATAATTTTGGCTTCGAAAGGGATATCAGGCTCTTTCTCTACCTCTCGAAAATAGAGGATTCTCAAGCCGACCCGGTAGGGTGTATCCGCAGACAATGCACCTCCCCCATCCACGCGCACAAGGCCCCGCGTCATGCGAGATTCCCAATCTGTAACGAGGGGGAACCGACCCTGCAGAAAGGCCAGCACACTTGATGGTGGCGGATCGAGCTTCGGCAGGGTGACCCTGGATGCTTTCAGCGCGCGACTGCGGTCGGTACCCGTGAATTCGTCTGGCTCTGCCATTCCCGGTCTTCCCTTCCGTCCTAAGACTAAGCCGTCGCGGCAGAATAACTTGATCCCTAATCACCTTTGTTCGACATAAGACCCGCAGCCCCTTTAGGGGCGTCACGTGGGCTGAAAGTGGCCCATGGCGAGACTGGACGCAGCAGCCGCAATCACCCACAAAAAAATTGAAACCTCAGCGCGGCCGGGGCCGCAACCAAAATACTGATCCCAATGCCTGAATTAGGAGCCGTGCCAAAATAACCTGTGCAGTTCAGGTTATTTTGCTACGGCTCCTTATGCCGGTACGCCATCCGACTAACCAAGCTGTTTTGACGCAACGGCCTACCTCAAGACCATGAAACTTTCCGTGTGTCACTGCTGAGTTTCGGCCGAGTAAGCTCGCAGTCCGACGCTACGAGAGGCTGGGAGGGGTATTTAGCCAGGATGAAATGCCTAAAAATATTTCTAGCCAGGATGAAGGGGATCAAAGAGGATAAAGCCAAAAAATCTGGTTTGCTTTCATCCCCTGTATCCCCTTCATCCTGGCTAAATATTTTCTTTCCCATTTATCCGGGCCGTCTCCAACAAGGTCGCACGATTCCAGGAAGTAACCAGGATTCCCGCACGGCTTCTTCTCAAAAAAAGACGAAGTTGAAGATTAGTAGTAC
>JANOLT010000042.1:0-4549 GCA_031419915.1 Holophagaceae bacterium | reverse complement strand
CTGGGCTGCATCCGCACTGGCAACAAGGCCTCCACGCAGAGGTAGATGAACAGTGTGAGAAAGGGATGGTTCATCGCCCAGGTCATAGGGCTCCTAGGCTTTGGCAAGCTCTTTCTCCGCCTTGAATTTTCTCGCCTCTTCCAAAAAGGCAGGGACGAGATCTTCCTCCTTCACTTTTCGGATGAGCTCGCCGCGCCGGTAGATCAGGCCTTCGCCCGCGCCGCCCGCCACGCCAAGATCCGCGTCGCGAGCCTCGCCGGGGCCGTTCACCACGCAGCCCATGACCGCGTACGTGATGCCCTCGTGATTGATAGCCTTCAGGCCCGCTTCGATCTCGTTGGCCACGCGGTTGAGATCAATCTGCACGCGGCCGCAGGAGGGGCAGCTCACCATGCGGATGCCCCCCGAGCGCAGGCCGAGGGCCCGCAGCATCTCGTGGCCAACTTTACATTCCTCTTCGCCATCCCCCGTGAGGGAAACGCGGACTGTGTCGCCGATGCCCTCCGCCAGCAGTATGCCCATGCCGATGCTGGAGCGGATGGTGCCACCGAAGGGTGTGCCTGCTTCCGTGATGCCTAAGTGGAAGGGGTAGTCCACCTGCTTGGCCAGCAGACGGTAGGCTTGCACGGTGCGCACCACATCGCTGGCTTTCAGGCTGATCTTGGTATTGGTGAAGCCTTCCTTTTCGAGCATCTCCAAATGCCGCAGGGCCGATTCCACCATGGCTTCCGGCGTGGCGGTGCCGAACTTCTCCAGCAGATCTTTTTCAAGAGAGCCGCCATTCACTCCGATGCGAATCGAGATGCCTTTTTCTCCGGCCTTCTCCACCACCGCGCGGACGCGGTCCTGGCCACCGATGTTGCCGGGATTGATGCGCAGGCAGGCGGCGCCGCCATCCGCGGCCACCAGGGCCAGGCGGTAGTCGAAGTGGATATCCGCCACCACGGGAATGGGCGAGCGCGCGCAGATTTCATGGAAGACTTCCCCGGCTTTTTTCGTGGGCACGCTCACGCGCACGATTTCGCATCCGGCGCCAGCGTAGCTGTAAATCTGGCTGACCGTGGCTTCCACATCCCGGCTGTCGGTCTTGGTCATGCTCTGTACGGAAATGGGGGCGTCACCACCCACTGGCACCTTGCCCACCATGATCTGGCGGGTCTTGCGGCGGGGGCTTAAAGGCGATAGTTGATCGGACATCCAGGACCTCGTCCAGCTGGGGCTGGGTATGAACTATTTTAGGGGCCGTTACAGAATAGCCAGTACTTTTCTGGCTAGGCTGTTACGGCCCCTTATGTCGGCCGCAGGCCGACGCGATGGATGGTGCTCAGCGCAAGATCGAAGCTGTTACGGCCCCTCCAGCTATCGGGCGCAGTGCGACGAAGCCGTTGCGACAAAATATCATGGTCATTTGAAACTCTTGCTACACTGGCCCCACCTTCTTTAACCCATCCAGGAGGAACACCTCATGAAGATGACGATCCGCAGTCATAACGATGTGACGATTCTCTATCCCGAAGGGAAGATCACCCTCGGTGACGGGGACCAGGAGCTGGGCGAGGCTGTCCGCACCTCGCTGGAGCAGGGCGCGCGCAAGGTGCTCATTAATTTTACGAAAGTGAGCTATCTGGATTCCTCCGGTGTCGGTGAGCTGGTGGGCTGCTACACCTCCGTGAAAGGCAAGGGCGGCGAATTGCGCATTTGCGGCATGAATTCCCGCATCTTCAGCCTGATCACCATGACGAGCCTGCACTCGGTGTTTGATGTGAAGGACACCGAAGAAGAATCGCTCAACGGCTTCTGAGGCCTTTGACAGAATGTGCGCCGCTCGCGCATCGGCGCTGATTGCGATTGTCGTCACCGTCGGCACGAGTGGCAGCCCGACTCAGGCCCCATTGCTGCCAGGGCAGGGGCCTGTCTTCCAGAGCTTCCATGGTTTTCAATGGGAAGGCGGAAGTGCTGATGACCGCGGCTTCGCCGAGATGGCCTCGGGATTGGTGAAAGGAAAGCCATACCCGGATCTGCATTTTGACTTGGTGCTCCAAGCGATCCGCGCCACAGATCGTTTCAGGTCTGTGGATGGAACCCTTGGCGCCGATGGCACCGCTCGTATCCGCTTGCAGCCTTGGGCTCCGCTACAGTCCTGGGTCTGGCAAGGTGACACGCTACCCAAAAAAACCAAAATCATGCTTCTTCCCGATCTACAAAAAGGGATGCGCCTGGGTGATCTCAGGTTGGAGGAATGGCGTCGAATAGCCGAAGCGCGGCTGAGAGACGAAGGCTATCCCCAAGCACGGCTGGCGGTCGAACGCGATGCTTCTGGCGAGCGACTGAGCCTGAAACTGGAATTGGGTGTCGCCAGCCTTGTGAGAGGCACCGCAGTGAATGGAGACATGGGTCCATACCGATTGGAGACGCTGCTCAAGGTCGGTGATATTCAAGTGGGCCGGACCCTTTGGACCCAGGGCTTGCGGCGTCAGGCCGCCCAAAAAATCCGCCGTCGATTTGTAAAAGATAAGCGGCTTGAAGGTCAGGTCGAACTAGCGTTTTCGAGCGATGGAACCCTTACTTTTTCGGTGGATCCGGGACCCGTGGTGCGCGTCTCGACGACAGGCAAATGGCTCAGCCAGAGAACATTGAAGGAGTTGCTTCCCCTGGCCCGGGCGGATCGCTATGGCCCCGAGCTTCTGGATGAAGGAGATCGGCGCATCATTCGCCATTACCGTGACAAAGGGTTTCTGGACGTGGAATCCACCCATGTTCGCGAAGTCGTGTCCGGCAGTGCCGCACATCCTCAAGAAGTCCGCATCACCTACCGCATCCAGACCTTCGATCGTCGCTACATCAAGCGGATCCTGTTCGAAGGAAACCAGGAACTGAACGATAGGGACTTGAGGAAGGCCGCAAAGCTGCCCTTGGGCCTCCTCTGGTTCAATGCTCCCAGGGCCACGCCCGATCTGCTTAGTGAAGTCGAGACGCGCATTACGAACCGATACCTCTCGATGGGGTTTTCGGATGTCCGGCTTCGGCGGCGCATCGAAACCCGCAACGGAGAACAGGATCTCGTTTTCAATATCCGCGAAGGGCCAAGGCGCACGGTCAGGGCGATCATCCTTGAGGTGCCCGAGGGGCCTGCCTGGGATCCATGGAAGTTTGGTGAAAGTTTGCTGCGCGCCGTCGCGGACAAACCCGTATTGTTGGCCCCCATCTTTTCACAGCGGCGCAGGTATCGTTCGGACCGGCGGGAGTTGGATGGCCTCATTGCCGTTCTTGAGATCCTTCCCAGCGAATTAGGCAAGCCAAAGAAAGCCATCCGGCTCCTCACGGAACGCCCCGTACCCTACGTCCGCGCGGATCTGGCGGCGGTGCTCGGAGATCTCAATCAGGGCGCGGCGGCGCTTGGGTCATCCAAGCCCATCGTGCGCACCCATTTTGAAGAGGACGATGCCGGCGCCACCATCCACATCGAGATTCCCGCCCAACCTTTGACCTTCGTGCATCGGTTGGTGGTTCAAGGAAGTTTTGAAACAAGGTCCCGGGCCGTTGCACGGGAAACCCAGGATCTTGAACCTGGCGATCCAATGAATCTTGACCGACTGGGTCGGGCCCAGGCGAACCTGGGTAATCTCGGCGCCTTCAAGCGGGTGGACGCAGTAAGCATGAATGAGATCGCCGCAGTTCCTGCCACCGCAGGGCCAGGAAGTCCGTGGAATGAAGGCGACCTGGTGTTGCGCCTGGAAGAGCGCTCCCGTTGGGTTTTCAGTGAATCCTTTGGCTATGACAAAAGCACCGGTTACAACTTTGGATACGGTGTGCAGCGCCTCAATTTTCAGGGCATGGGGCGGACGTTGGACTTTGGCCTGAGGGCTGGGGACGGCACCATCCACAATCCCTCGCTCCGACGATGGTTCCCCACGGGGGATTTCTCGCGCTCAGTGGATAGTTTCACCATCGGCTACACAGACCCCTGGTTCTCACCGGGCATTCTCACTGGCATCCTGCCGGAGCGGGTCCAGTACCGCGCCGAAGCCTCCTACATCCAGGAACAGCAGACCGCCTACCTGATCCGTCGCCGCCGCGTGCTGAATGGCCTGGAATGGCGGCTCGACGGAGCCCGCGCACTAAGGGTGGGACACCGCTTCGAACGGTCCGACGTCAGGCTGGTGGATCTGGTGGACCTGAACACGCCTCAGTACATTGGGATCAGGTCCATTTTTGAAGATCCAAATCTATTGAACGCAGCTACCCGAAGTCCTTCGCGGTCCATTGTTTCCGCCCCGTACGCCCAATGGATTCGCGACACCCGCGACAGTTCCTACGACCCCACTAGCGGCGGCATTACTTCATTGCGATTGGAACTGGCGAACCAGCTTTTCGGCACCAGTTCGAATTCCAGTTTTGTGAAGCTAGATGCCCGTCAGCAGTGGACCTGGCCCGTGGGGTATCGAGCCAGTGCAGGCGTCGTGAGCCTTGGCCTGCGCTTTGGCGCTGCCCGTCCCACCGCATGCACTAGCCAGGAACTGCCTCTGTCAGTACGATTCTTCGCGGGCGG
>JANOLT010000041.1:0-2677 GCA_031419915.1 Holophagaceae bacterium | reverse complement strand
TTCGATCACATGCTCATGCAGCTGGCCCGGCATGGCGGGCTCGGCCTGGAGATCGAAGCCAAGGGGGATCTGCACGTGGACAGCCACCATCTGGTGGAAGATGTCGGCCTGTGCCTGGGAGACGCGCTGTGGGAGGCCCTGGGCGACCGCAAAGGCATCGCCAGGTGGGGAGAAGCCCACGTGCCCATGGATGAAACCTTGGCGCGGGTGGTGGTGGATCTCAGCGGTCGGCCCTATTGCGTTTTCCATGCAGATCTCCCGAAGATCATTTTCGGGAATGGCTTCCAGGTGGAAATGGTGCGGGAATTTTTCCACGCCTTCAGTACCCGCGGCGCCTTCAATCTCCACGCGGCGGTGCTCTATGGTGAGAACACCCACCACAAAGTGGAAGGACTCTTCAAGGGTCTCGCCCGCGCCCTGAAACAGGCCGTCCGCGTGCAAGGCGACGAGCTGCCCAGTACCAAAGGAACGCTAACAAAATGATCACACTCCTGGATTACGGCGCAGGCAACCTGACGTCCCTGGAAGGGGCGTTGGAGCACTTGGGCTATGCCTATCAACGAGCGGAAACTCCTGCCAACGCTGCGCCGGAAGGCCTTTGGCTATTGCCGGGAGATGGCCACTATCACTCAGCTCAACGCAGCTTGTCGGATAGCGGATGGTGGGACGCTCTGCGCTCCAGAATCCGTCAAGACAAGCCCCTGCTGGGCATCTGCGTGGGCCTTCAACTATTGGCCGAAGGCAGTGAGGAGGCCCCCAATGCACCGGGCCTTGGCGTATTCCCTGGGATGGTTCGCCGCCTTGGACCCGGTGTGAAAGTGCCCCACATGGGCTGGTCCATGACTTCACAAGCGGCGTCCCATCCTGCGTTCAGAGAAGGCTCCACGGGCTGGCTGTACTTCGTCCACAGTTATGCGTTGGAAGTGGGCGACTGCACAATTTTATCCGCTGAACATGGCCAAACCTTTACAGCCGTGGCTGCGAAGGGCCGTGTGCTTGGCTTTCAGCCCCACCCCGAAAAATCCGGAGCCTTTGGCCGAGGTCTGCTGGACCAGTCCTTGCGCTGGTTAGGTGAAATACCGCAGGAGCAGAAATGATTCAGCTCATCCCCTCCCTCGATCTGCTGGGCGGCAGCGTAGTGCGGCTGCTGCACGGCGATTTCGACAAGGTTACCCATTACGAGCTGACGCCTGAAGATTGGGTCGCGAAGCTGCTGGAAGCCGGGGCCACGCGCATCCATCTGGTGGATCTCGACGGCGCTTTCGGACTGGCGCTCCAGCCGGATTTCCACATGTTCCCCAAGCGCTTCCCGCAGGTGCGCTTCCAACTGGGCGGCGGCCTGCGCAGCCGGCCGATCATCGAGCAGGCCCTGGAGAGCGGTTTCGATGTCGTAGTGGGAACCCTGGCCGTGGAGAAGCCCCGGGAACTGGCGGGCCTGCCCACAGATCGCATAATCGTCGCCTTGGATCTGCGGGGAGACCGCGTGGTCACCAAGGGGTGGCAGGCGACGAGTTCCTGCGACTCCACGGATGTATTCGAGAGCCTGCTCACGCTCGGGTTCACCCGCGCGCTGGTGACCGATGTGAGCCGGGACGGTTCCCTGCAGGGACCGGGCCTCGAGGCCACCGCCTGGATCGCGAAGGAGGGTTTTTCGGTCCAGGCCTCCGGCGGTTTGCGGAATCTGGATGATCTGGCCGCCCTGGAAAGCATCCCCGGCGTTCAAGGAGCCATCAGCGGAAAAGCGCTGCTCGAAGGCCGCATCGTCCTGGATGATCCCCGAACCCGCGCCGCCCTTGCGGGAGGTGCCGGCCCCAAGGCCGAAGCCGCGTCAGCGGGAGGTGATTGATGCCCGCCAAGCGCGTGATTCCATGCCTGGATGTGAAAGACGGCCGAGTGGTGAAGGGCATCCAATTTCAAAATCTTCGTGATCTGGGAAGCCCCGTGGAATTGGCCCGGCGCTATGACTTCGAGGGCGCCGACGAAGTAGTCTTTCTGGACATCAGCGCCAGCGAGGAAGGTCGTTCTACTCAAGAATCCTGGGTGCGCCAGGTATCCCGTGAACTCACCATTCCCTTTGCGGTGGGCGGCGGCGTGGCAAAGCCCGAAGACTTCACCCGGTTGCTACGGAACGGTGCCGACAAGGTGGCCGTGAACACCGCAGCAGTCAGGCGTCCCGAGCTTGTCCAGGAGGCCGCGGCCTTGGTGGGATCCCAATGCGTGGTGGCTGCGGTGGACGTGAAACGCGACCAGGAATACGGTTGGCGCGTGTTCATCAAAGGCGGCAAAGAAGCCACGGATCTTTCAGCGCTGCCATGGCTCCGGCGGCTTCAGGAACTCGGAGCTGGCGAGATTTTGCTTACCTCCATGGATCGCGATGGAACCCTTGAGGGATTCGATCTGGAACTTCTCCGCGAAGCCTCCAGGCTGGATATTCCGGTCATCGCATCGGGTGGTGCTGGAACCGAAACCCATTTTCTTGAAGCCCTGGAAGCGGGTGCCGACGCGGTGTTGGCGGCCACGCTTTTCCATGAAGGCACCCTACCCATAGCGCGGCTGAAACAATTCCTGAGCGAGCAGGGCCAGCTCATGCGACTGGAGGAACCATGCAAGCGATGAACGCGCTCCGATTCAATTTGAACGGTCTTCATTTCGACGAGACCGGTCTCGTTCCCGGCGT
>JANOLT010000040.1:0-2683 GCA_031419915.1 Holophagaceae bacterium | reverse complement strand
TGGCCGCGCATGGCGCCGCAGGGCGGGGTGTTGGTGTAGACCCGGTAGCCGTCGTACTTGACGGCCGGAATGTCGTAGAGACCGTGGAGCAGCGCGCCGGAATAGAGGATCGTGACCAATCCATAACCGCCATAGGCGCCGCCCCGCTGGATGACTTCGGCCTCACAAGCGGTGATGCGTCCATCTTTGGCCAAGCCGAGCTTCATGCGGATCTGGCTTTCAGGGCGACCGCGATGCGTGAGGAAGGTTTCCTCGCGACTGAGCACCAGGCGCACGGTTCCGCGGGCGGCGCGGGCAAGCATCGCGCAGATCACTTCGAAATTCAGGACCTCCGTGCGGTGCCCGAAACCGCCGCCGACGAAAGGCTTGATGACGCGGATGTGCGCCATCTCCATCTTCAGGCAGCGGGCCAGCGTCAGATGAACGTAGTACGGAACTTGCGATACGGTGTGTAGGGTCAGGTGGCCACGCTCGACGTCGAAGGTGGCCAGCGCTGCGTCGGGTTCCATCATGGCGTGGTGGACTTCCGCGCATTCGTAAAGCTCCTCGCATACCAGATCAGCCGAGGCGAAGCCCGCAACCGTGTCGCCGAACTCGTTGTGCACTTCGCGTTCGAGGTTGCCCGGCTTGTTGTCGTGCAAAAGCACCGCGTGGGCCTTGCGCGCATCAGCAGAACTGAAATACGCAGGGAGTTCGCGTGCGCTCAGACGGATCCGGGACAGTGCTTCGATCGCCGTGGCTTCATCCACGGCCGCGACGGCCGCCACCGGATCGCCGTAATAGCGGACCCGATCGCGGGCCAGGGGGAATTCGTTTTGTGCGATGGGAATCACGCCGTAGGGCAGGTCGCAATCCGCGCCGGTGATCACGGCCCGAACGCCCGGCAGCTTCAACGCCTCAGTGATATCCACTTCGAGCAGTTCGGCGTGGGCATAGGGACTACGCAGGATCAGGCCGACCAAGGCGCCGACCGCGGGCAGATCGGCGGTGTAACGGGCGGCGCCGGTTACCTTTTCGATGCCATCCACGAAAGGCAATCGTGCGCCGACACCGTGAGGGGAGCTCATACCGGCTGCTCCTGGGCCCGAGCTGCTGCTTCCACTGATTCGATGATCTTGACGTAGCCGGTGCAGCGGCACAGATTGCCAGCCAGCGCGGTGCGGATCGCGGCGCGGTCGGGGTGTGGGTTGGTGCGCAACAGGGCTTCGGCGGCCATGATCATGCCCGGCGTGCAGAAGCCGCATTGGGTACCCAGGTGTTCGTGAAACGCGCGTTGCAGGCGCGACAGGTTGCCTTCGTGACTCAGACTTTCGATGGTCTCAACCGCACGGCCCGCGAGGCTGTGGGCGAGGGTGCTGCAAGCCAGGCGCGGCTGGCTGTCCACCAGCACCGTGCAGGCGCCACATTCGCCGCCGTCGCACCCCTGCTTGGTGCCGGTCAGGCCAAGGGTGTCGCGCAGGTAGTCAATGAGAAGCGTGTTCTCGGCCACGGCATCTTCACGCGGTTTCCCATTGACCAGGAGGCGGAGCAGCTTCTTCACGTGCGGTCCTTTCCTTTGAAGTGAGCCTGAATGGGTTACAGCCGATCAACGTCCCGCAGTTTTGCAAAGGCTTTGTCGAAGGTAGCCAGGGGAAGATGCCCATGGGCTCGGGCGATCTCCAAGGCGAGGCAGTCCGAAAAATCCGCCTTGCAATCCCGGAACGCTTCGACCGCAGCTTTCACTATTTCTTGTCCCTGGATGTGAATCACCTGGTTGTCCATGAGTGCGTCGAGCGCTTTTAGAATCTCCCGCTTGGTTCGCTGGTACACATCCTCAAGCACCCACACCGTTTCAGCCAAGATCAGGTGAGAAACCCACACCGGTCCTCCGGCCTTGAGAAAGGCTTCAGCGGTCGCCGCCTGGCCAGGATGATCCTGTTCCAGGAGGCGCACGATGACATTCGTATCAACGGCTCGCACGGGCGTGTTTCTCCGCAACATGTTTCCGGATCCCCGCCTTCATCTCTTCCAGGGATTTGGCGGGCCGCCGTCCCTTCAGCGCTGCTTGCACGTCTTCCAGCGTGTTTTTCCGCGCGAGGTCCACAATCAGGAGGCCGTCCTCCTCGTACCAGGCGAGCTCGCAGCCCGCTTTGATCCCGAACCGCTTCCGGACTTCGGCTGGAACCGAGGTCTGCTCCTGTGTCGTGACTCTTGATCTCGCCAATTCAGCCTTCATACCGACCTCCATTACCAGGGTAATCCATTACCGGCACAAGGCAAGCCCTTGGCGATCGTCATGAGACCAGGGATCCCTGGGGCAGAAGCCCTCGGGCCTTCAGCCTCCGGTGCCTGAAGATTCCCCACAAAGCCGCGCCGATGGCGCCCGCGAACAGGGAATCGGGATGGGAGTCGATGCGCGTGACCATCTTCTGCTTTTCCATTCCATCCTGCATGGCTTTGACCAGACCCGCATCCAGCGCCAAGCCGCCGGTCATCATCACCACGCCCTGTTTCGCGATATTAGCGTCGATGGATTTGAGCAATTTGAGCAGTCGGTCCGCCATGGATTCGTGGATGCCGCGCATAATATCGCAGGGTGGAATCGAGCGGGAGACCATGTTGATGACATCGGTTTCCGCGAGTACGGCGCAAATGCTGCTGACCTTTTCAGGGTTGGTGGATGAAAGCGAAAGCCCCGGAATTT
>JANOLT010000039.1:0-3374 GCA_031419915.1 Holophagaceae bacterium | reverse complement strand
GAAAGCATGATGGTTATCCAAAGTTTGGTTTGCAAAAAAAATATCTGGAACCGCTAATGTCGCGAATGAACGCCAATAAAAAATGGGTGAGACAAAGAATTCAAGCCTATCAAGGGTATCGGTTTATCCGTTCGCGTAAATTCGCGTCATTCGCGGTTACATCTTTCACCCGAGACCCAGGACTCAGGACTCTCCAGGCTACAAACTCATGGCCCGATTGCGTCACACTAGAAGCATGACCGCTGATGCCCTTGATCTTCCCTTCACCTATGTGGACACCCCCGAACGGCTGGCGGATGCGCTGCCGGTCTGGTTCGCCGCAGGGCTTTTGGGTGTGGACATCGAGTGCAGCCTGACGGGCAATCATCATTGCGTGCTGGCTCTGCTCCAGATCGCCACCCACGATCAGGTGTGGCTGGTGGATCCCCTGGCCCTTTCGGATCTCATGAAGCCCACCCTTGAAGCGCTGAAAGAAATTCCCTGGATTGTCCACGATTTCAGCGGTGATGGCATCGTCTTCAAGCGCGTCTACGACGTTGTACCTGATTCGGTGCTGGACACGATGCTGCTCTCAAAAGCCCTGGGCTATCCCCAGCCGGGCCTCAAGACCATGGCCAAGATCAAGCTGGGGCTGAGTATTCCCAAAGATGAACAAGATTCCAACTGGATGATGCGCCCCTTGCGTGAAACCCAACTGGTTTACGGGGCCCGGGACGCGGCCCTGATGCTGCCTTTGCTGCGCACCCTGGCGCTCGAAGTGGAGGAACGGCGCGACGATCCAGCCGTGGCCCAAAGACTTTCGCACCTGCCCATCGAGATGCGCGGAATCTTCAGCCGCATCCACGCCTACAAGCGACCGCGCGTGGACAACCTAGTGGAGAAGATCCAGGCTATGGGCCTGGGCCAGCGAGCGGAAGAAAAGGCCAAGGCCCTGCTGGACCTGCGCCACAAATGGGGTAATGAAGGCGATGTGGCCGCCGTGATGGAAATGGGTATGCGCTGGATCCTGGCGCGCATCCAGCATCCGCCAACATCGCGAGAGGCCCTGGAGCGCACCATCCCCAATCCGCGTTTCCGCCGCAAGCGATTGGAAGCCCTATGGGAAATCCTGGCTGAAGAGCAGATCACGGTGCATAACGAGGAATGAGATCAGCTATGGGCTATGGGCTATGAGCTATGAGGAGTACGGCCTGCGGCCGCGACCTCATTTGCTCTTGTCAGCTCATGGCTGATAGCTGATGGCTTTTTTTAACAGCCCCACGCATTCCACGTGATGGGTCAGCGGGAAGAGATCCAGCACCACCAGATCCATGAGGTTCCAGGCGGGGCCCAGGCGTTTGATGTCGCGGCAGAAGGCGGCACCGTCGCAGCCTACGAGAACTAGGGTCTCTGCCTTGGCGGTCAGGAGTTTCGCAGAGACTTCCGGCTCTAGACCGGAGCGTGGCGGATCCAACAGAATCACATCCTCTGGGTCGCCCAGATTATCCGGCAACCATTTCCCTGTATCGGACGCGATGCATTCCGAGGACAGCTCCAGCTGATCGAGATTCTTTTTCGCCCATTCCACCGCCGCGATGTCATATTCCACGAGCACGCGGTGCCGAAAACGTTTTCCCAGCAGGGCCGAAAAAAGACCCACGCCGGAGTAGAGATCAAAGAGGGTGCCGCCTTGCAGATCCCAGCCCTCCAGTACCGAGCGGAAGGCCGTCACGGCCCAGGGTGGGCTCACCTGAAAGAAACCCCCGGCGTGGTGCCGTAGCGTGAAATTCTCAAAAACCTCGCTCATGTCTGAATCGTTGCGATGCCATCCATCGGGCTCCATGAGCCACACGTGCTCTTTTTCATCAATAGCCACCACGCGGCCTTCGGGCGTACCCGTGGCCAATTCCCAGCGTTGGGGTCGCTGAGGCAGGATCTTTTCCTGGATCGCTTCCAGGAGGCGGGGTATCGCTTTGGAGAGTGAGTTGGCGGCGGCAGGGCAGCTCTGCACGGGCACGATTTGATGGCTGCTGCGGCGGTGGTAGCCCAGGGCCATGCCGTCCCAATGGAGCTGGATGCGGTGGCGCCGCGCATCCGCAGGGGCAGGGAGGTAACGCCAGTCCTTGATTTCGGGAAGCTGGCGATGCAGCAGGTCGGCGGTCATGGATCGTTTGAGTTCCGCAGCTGCTTCGCCCGCCTCCCACAGATCACACCCTCCACAGGTAGCCGCCACGGGACATCCAGCAGGCACTCTTTGCCGGTCTTTTTTGATCCAACGGATGACCTTACCTTCGCCATGACGGGCCTTCCAGTGGACTTCGGCCTCGATTTCCTCTCCCGGGAAAAGGGCCAGGGGCGCGCTCAGCAATAGCAGGCGGCCATCATCAGCGCGGGCCAGGCCCATGCCACCCCAGGCCAATCTTTCAATTTCGCCACGCCAAATTTCGCCTGGGTTCATCGGCTTTCGGTATTCTGTGAGTCCTTTACCGGACCCATGCCTCGTGCGTATCACTGTTGCCCTGCCTCCAGAGCACCGTAACACCCTCCAGGATCGCCTGGGCAGGGAGCTGCGCGCCGCGATGGAATGGAAGGATCAAGGCCCCGCGGATGTGGTCGTGGGCGTAGAGGGCACAGGCTCTCTGGCCCAATGCACCCCGTGGCCTGGCGAGGAAGGTGCCCTGGCGCTCATCCAGGCGGGCTACGAGCGCATCCGGGACCGGGCCCGCATGGGTCGCCTGAACGAGGTGGGCCGTGCCCTGGTGTCGGAACAACACTTGGACCGACTGCTGGATCTGATCCTGACCCAGGGCCGTGCATTGCTCCGCGCCGAAGCTGGATCGCTCTACCTGGTGGATGACGACGGCAAGGAATTGATATTCGCCCACACGCAAAACGCGAAGCTGGACCTGCCCTACCACCGCTTCCGAATGCCTATCACGACCGCAACGCTCGCGGGTTTCGTCGCGTCCACGGGCGAATCACTGAACATCCCCGACGTATACGCGATTCCCGGCGACGCGCCCTACAGCTTTACGGATTCCTTTGACCGCCAGAGCGGCTACCACACGCAAAGCATGCTGGTGGTGCCCATGACGGATAATGAGGGCAAGGTTCTTGGCGTTCTGCAATTCATCAATCGTGTGTGGGAAGAGGGCGCCCAGCACGGCGTGGTGCCCTTCCAGGAAGAGCACCAGAACCTGGCGCAAAGCCTTGCGGGACAGGCCGGCGTCGCGGTGAAAAATGCGGCGTTGCGACAGGAAATCGAGCTGCTTTTTGAAGGCTTCGTAAACGCATCGGTGACCGCCATTGAGAGCCGCGATCCCGTGACTTCGGGTCATTCGAGCCGCGTGGCCAACCTGACCGTGGGCCTTGCGGAGGCCATCAATGCCACGCCC
>JANOLT010000038.1:0-3932 GCA_031419915.1 Holophagaceae bacterium | reverse complement strand
ACATCTTCCAGTACGAGAAACAGCTCAAGGCCATGAATTCCAACCACGACGTGATCCAGCCCGTCGAGCGCGCCATCTCCCGCGGCACCGCGGAAGTCACCGAACTGCTCAAGAAGGGCATGAACTCGCTGGCCACCATCGGCGTGCTGGCCCCCTTCATCGGCCTGCTGGGAACCGTCATCGGCATCATCAAGGTCTTCAGCGACCTGAAAACCCACGGCGCTGGCGACATCAACGCCCTGGCCGGTTCCATTGGTGAAGCGCTGGCCACCACCGCGCTGGGCCTCATCGTCGCCATCCCCGCCGTGTGGATGTACAACTTGCTGACCAACAAGCAGGATCAGGTGGTCACCCACATCAATAACTCCGCCTCTCAGATGATTGACGAGTTCATCCGTCGCGAGAGCCAGGCCTAATCCATCCACTCAAGGTCGCGGGGCCAAAACCCCGCGGCCCCTTTCTAAAAGGAGGTCTCCATGGATGCAGGTGGCAAGAAGGGTGGTGTCAAATCCGACATCAACGTCACCCCCTTGGTGGACATCGTGCTGGTGCTGCTGATCATCTTCATCGTGATCACGCCGGCGGTGAACGACAGCGTTAGCCTGCCGCTCGCCAAGCACAGTCCCAAGGTGGAGAAGAACACCGGTGAAAAATACTTGCAGATCACGTTCCAGGCCAAAAAGGATGCCACTGGCCTGTACAGCCCAGGCAACATCAACATTGATGACCCCGCCGCCAAGAACATCAACTTCAAGATCAACGACGCGGCTTCAAAGCAGCTTTTCGTGGATTACGTGACCAAGAGCACCTCCACCCTTTCATATCGCCGAGTCTTCGTGAAGGCGGATCGTAATCTTCCTTACGCAGCGGTGGACAAGCTCTTCCAGGCCTGTCGCGAGGGTGGCGCCGATGAGGCGTCCATCGTTACCGCCGCGGCAAAAGACAGTAAAGAAAATATGGAAGGGGGCAAATAATGGACGCTGGAGGAGCAAAAGGCAAAGCCAAATCCGATATCAACGTCACCCCGCTCATTGACATCGTGCTGGTGCTATTGATCGTCTTCATCGTCATGGTGCCGGGCCTCTCCAAGGCCCAAACCGTCACGGTGCCTCAGGTGGTGGTGGCACCTCCCCCCGAGATAGCACCCTTGAATCCGCCCCTGGTCATTTCCATTGACAAGGATGGAAACTACATGCTCCAGAGCGACAAGATTCAACTCGACGACATGGCCGAAAAGATTCAGGCAGCTGCCGGTTTGCAGGTGCGTAATTCCCGAAAAATCTACCTGAAGGTGGATGAGGAAATGATTTTCGGCAAAGCGGTTGACGCCATGGACCAGATCCGCCTTGCCGGCGACCGGCTCAAGGTTGAATCCGTCAAGAAATTCGCGGACGGAACTGATGGTGGCGATATCAAAGTCTCCATCTCAATCAAGCGCCGCGCCTAAGCTTTCACGAATTGAACGATCAAGCCCCGCGTCAGCGGGGCTTTTTCGTTCGTGAGAGGGAAGTACACTCGCAGAGGTACGCAGAAAACGCTGAGGTTCTCAGAGAAATGCTTTTCTCCGCGTACCTCTGCGAGTGTTTTTCTCTCGCCATGAGCCGTCCAATCGCCAATCGAAAATCGGCAATCGAAAATCATCAGGGGTTGTACGCGCCCTGTGGGAGGTTCAATCCCGCGTTGTGGAATACCTTTTGTAAATCCTTGCCGCTGAATCCGGCGGCGATCTCAGCTGCCTCCAGGTGGTCCAGCAGTTGGGAGAGATTGGCACCGCTAGGCACCACCGGCGTCTGCAGATCCGTCGTCAATTCATCCAGAGTCATGTCATCTAGAAAGGTGCCCTCCGCCCGCGCCACGGTGAACCCATGGAGCGTGTACTGGTCCGTGGGGCCGGTATGCGTGCGTAAGCTCGCGCTGGGCACCACCACGGTCTCCACAGGGCCCTTCGCGTCGCGATCCGCATGGGCTGCGTACATGAGATCCCGCCCCGTCAACAGGCCCGCCACAGTGACGCTTTCGCCGAAATCGTTGTTGCGCACCGCCACCGCGCGCAGCTGGCTGCCCACTTCCCGGTTCAGTTGGGCGAGCACGCGGTTCAGGATGGGCGCGAAGCTGGAGCCCGTGAGCAGGAGCGCTTTGCGTCCTTTGAACCGCTTGGCCTTGTCGCTCTTGATGAAGCGACGGGTGTGTTCCAGGAATTTGCGCACCAGCCCCACGCCGTTCTCCAACTGCGCCCAGGACTGGCTGTAGAATTCACGGCCCGGCACTTGGACACCCCCTCGCGTGAACCACTCGTCCGCCAGCAGGAGCCAGGGCTCGCCCTCGTTGGCTTCCGCGTAATGCCGCGCTTCCTTCGTCCAGCGTTTCACCCAGGCTTTCGCGTAGTCGGCGCTCACGTCCTGCACATCCGGCAGATTCTCACGGTGGGCCGTGAGTCCTACGGGCACGCAGGAAAGGCTGAGCACCCCGCCTTTGCCAGCCCATGGTCCATTGGTCTGGTAGGCGCGGCGTTCCCACAATTCGCTCAGTGTCTTTTCCCACACCCAATCATCATTGAGCCCCGGCGCGATGACGGCTTGAGTGTGCACGTCAATGCCGCCCTCCAGCAGGCGATCAATCTTGCGCAGGATGTCGCCCTCACGCGGGTTGCCCACGACCTTTACGCGCACGTCGGGATCGGTGCAGTGGACCGAGACGTGGATGGGCGAGAGCCGCTCGCGCACGATGCGGGAAAGCTCCACGTCGTCGCTGCTGGAAAGGGTGCTGAAATGGCCGTAGAGGAAGGACAGGCGGATGTCCTCGTCCTTCAGGTACAGGCTCTTGCGGTAGCCCTTGGGCATCTGGTGCACGAAGCAGAACACGCAGTTCTGCTTGCATATTTTCACTTCGTCCTGGGCGAGATCCAAGCCGATGCCATCGCCACCATTCTCCGCGGATACGTCATAGATGCTTTTGTCCGGACGCTCCAGTTTCAGCTCCGTCTCGTCCCGCTGGCTCATCAGGAATTGGTAGTTGAGCTGGTCCAGCACTTTTTCGCCGTTGATCTCCAGCAGCGTGTCACCGGCCTTGATGCTCGCGCCTTCGGCCAAGCTCCCCGGCTCCACCGAAATCACCAGCACGCCCCGCTGCGCCATTTTCACCCCGACCTTCCAGTGTGGAAGCGAAAGCCTTATGGATCAAGGATTCGCTTCGGAAAGCAGGGGTCAGGCATGAGAACTCCCAAACCAGTGCCACCAAGTGCTAAACTTCTATCACTCGGAGGTTCCATGCGAACGGTGATGAAGCCGGTTACGGAGATCAAGCGGCACGCCACGGAGATCCTTGCGGAGCTGCGGGAAACACGTGTCTCTGCGGCCATCACAGAGCATGGCCAGGTGGGTGGTTACCTTGTTGATCCAGAAACCTTTGAGGCCATGGCTCGCCGCCTGGAGATTTTGGAAGGAATCGCCTTGGGCGAAATGGATATTGCCCAAGGGAAGACGATGAGCCGCACCGAAGCCAAAAAGCGGATGACAAAGTGGTTCGCCTGAAGGTTCGTCTGAGAGTTCGCTGGACGGAAAGAGCTTTGGAGCAGCTGCGTGAGATTGGGGCATTCATCGCCCTTGAGAATATTGAAGCAGCCATGGCCTTGGTCCAGCGTGTGGATGCAAGCGTGGATCGTCTGGAATTCTTTCCAGAAAGTGGCCGGAAAATCCCGGAATTCCCGAGGGCGCCGCACCGGGAGGTGATTGTTCCTCCCTGCCGGGTCATTTATCGCGTTGATGGCCGGATCGTTTGGGTTGTCTATGTCGCTCGCTCCGAGCGGATCCTGAGGCGGTCCCACTTGGGCAATTAACCCGGATTTTGCGATTGCGCGATTCCCGCTGGCTTCAGGCTTCGGGCTACAGGCTTCAGGTTCGCATCACCAACAGCACAATCCAATGCGAAGCGAT
>JANOLT010000037.1:0-5878 GCA_031419915.1 Holophagaceae bacterium | reverse complement strand
CGTGGAGAGATCCATCACAGGGCTTCGGCGTCGGTCAGGTGTTTGACGAATTCGGACATGGTGTCTCCTTGATTCAAGATTCGAGTGCTATCGGCCAACGAGTTTCATCATGGCTTCGGGGTAGCGCATCCCGGCGGCGGCGCCCTTGGGCAGCAAGACATCCAGTTGTGCGAAATCTGCTTTAGTCAGCTCCAGTTTCAGTGCGTCCAGATTCTGATCCAAGGTCGATCGGCGCTTGGTACCGGGGATAGGGACGATGTCGTCCCCCTGCGCCAGCACCCAGGCCAGGGCCAGCTGCGCGACGGTGCAGCCCTTGGCCTTTGCCAGTTCCGCGACCTTGTCCACGAGGTCCAGGTTCTTCTGGAAGTTCTCGCCTTGAAATCGCGGCGAGAAGCGCCGGTAGTCGTCGGTGGCGAAGTCCTCGAACTTCCGCAACTGCCCGGTAAGGAAGCCGCGGCCCAGGGGGCTGTAGGCCACGAAGCCGATGCCAAGCTCGCGGCAGGCCGCCAGCACGCCGTCTTCGGGTTCGCGGCTCCACAGGGAGTACTCGCTTTGCAGCGCGGAAATGGGATGTACTTTCATGGCGCGTCGAAGGGTGTCAGGCGACGCTTCGGAAAGCCCCAGGTAGCGGACCTTCCCGGCCTTCACCAGTTCAGCCATGGCGCCCACCGTGTCCTCGATGGGCGTGTCGGCGTCCACGCGATGCAGGTAGTACAGATCAATGTGATCCACACCCAAGCGCTTGAGGCTGGCTTCCGCAGAGCCGCGCACGTAGTCGGGCTTTCCGTTGATGCGGCGCTCGGCGGGATTCTCCGTGCGCTGGATGCCGAACTTGGTGGCGAGCACCACCGAATCGCGCCGCCCCTTGATAGCGCGGCCCACCAGTTCCTCGTTGCGGAAGGGGCCGTAGGCGTCCGCCGTATCCAGAAAGTTGAAACCGCGATCCAGAAATCGATGGATCGTGGCGATGGATTCCGCGTCGTCGGGCACGCCGTAGAATTCCGACATGCCCATGCAGCCGAGGCCCATGGGCGAGACCCGCAGGCCTTGGGTTCCGAGGGGCCGCTGTTGCATGGCATTGCTCCTGAAAGGCCGTCAGCTTAGCACCGCAGCGTGACGTGGAGTGGAATCCAAAATTCTGGACGGGATTCATCGCACCTGGATCAGTTCCGATTCAGGGAAGCGCACCTTCTTCAGGTTGGCGTACTTGTCATCGCTGCTGCGATAGCCAGCGGCGCAGACGCAGACCGTGGCATAGCCTTCGGCTTCCAGGCCCAGGATGGCGTCGTACTGAGCGGGGTCGATGCCTTCCATGGGGCAGGTATCCACGCCCAGCAGCGCCGCTGAGGTCATGAAGTTGCCCAGGGCGATGTAGGCCTGGCGTGCGGACCACTGATCAATGATGGCGGCGCGCGGGCCATTCACCAGATCGCCCATCATGAAGCCCTTGTAACCTTCCAGGCTGTCTTTGCTGACATCGCGAACCTCGGCCACACGGTCCAGGAAGTGAGAGATGTGGTTCTCGCCCATGGATTTTTTGATGGTGAATACCACCAGGTGAGAAGCATCCTCGATCTGGGACTGGCCCCAGGATGCAGGCCGCAGCTTGGCCCTTAGCCCTGGGTCCGTGACGACGATGAACTTGTAGGGCTGAAGACCGTAGGACGATGGGGTGAGCACCAGGGCATCTTCAAGTGTCTTCCATGTTTCCGGTTCGATCTTGCGCGTGGCGTCGAACTGTTTCGTGGCGTAACGCCATTCCAACTGGTGGATGAGGGCGTCAGGCGAAATGGTCGTGGTGAGGGTAGGCATCATTGCTCCATTAAATGGGCTGTTGCGTTCCCGCTGCCCGTGGCATCATGTTTAGGTGCTTACAATCTTTTGGAAAGTAGGCACTATTTTGGAAGGTAGGTACCCAATGGTTAGAAAAGCCTGTGCATTGCAACCCAACGTCCTGAGCGGTGTCTGCCACACGCGCCAGGTTCTGGATCTCATCGCCGACAAATGGACAACGCTGGTCATCTACTTGTTGTCCAGCGGCAAGCACCGTTATGGCGAGCTTCACAAGCGCATCGAAGGCATCAGCCAGAAAATGCTCACGCAAACGCTTCGCCAGCTCGAGGATGACGGCCTGGTGAAACGCACGGTCTATCCCGAAGTGCCCCCACGCACCGAATACGAATTGACACCCCTGGGCGAGACCCTGAGAGAACCGCTATCCGCGCTGTGCCAGTGGGCCGAGGAACACCTGCCGGAAGTGGAAAAAGCGCGGGGACGAAAGAAGGCCAAGCACGCGGAAATGTCGAAAGGCGCGTGAGCCGGGGATGAACGGGGATTTACGGGGATAAAGAAAAAAGAATTCCAAGGTTGAATAGCTTTTAACCCCGGCTGTCCACACAATCGGATGGGCAATGTGTTTGTGGTGGCTCGCACAGCTATTAAACACCGGCCGCCATCGCCACGGGCTTGTGGTAGCGCGGGCCTTCGGGCGTATCCAGGCGGGTGATGACTCCGAGGTCGGATAAAAGCTCAAGATGCGCATTGATGGAGTCGCGGTAGCGGCCCCGGCCTTTGAAGCAGCGGGCCACGTCGGCGGGTTGCCACAGGCGCGGTGCGGATAGCACGGCGGCGCGCACGGCGGCCAACTGCTCGCGGGTTGCCTTGGGCCAAGGCGCAGGCTCGGGCAACGGGACTTCGAGCTTCTCGGGTTCCACTTCCAGGCCCAGGCTCGCGGCTATCGGCGCAGCTTCGCCCGGCGCCTGGTACTTGGGGCGCAGCCAACGGATGAGGCCCTGCTTTTCCTCCTCGGCGCGTTCGCGATTCAGCGCCACCAGGCGCGTCAGGATGTCGGCGTCGGAGAGGAAAGAATTCTTTGCCGCAGATAACGCCGATGACGCCGATAAAAGAACCTTCTTGTCTTTTTCATCGGCGTAATCTGCGTCATCTGCGGCTGCAGTTGTTTTTTGGGAGTCCAGATAATCTGCGGCTGTAGTCGTTTTTTCAGAGCCCAGAGAATCTGCGGCCCATCCGTAGGCGTCGAGCACGGCGGCGTCCAGTTCGTCGTGGAGCTGGGCCAGGATGCTGGTCTGCGCGGCCTCATGCAGGGCGGTATCGAAGTTCAGCCGAGATCCATCCGCCGTCGCGCCTCCTCGAAGTCGTGAAGGGTATCGAGGTCCAGATCTCCCCCCGGCAGCGGGAGGCTCAGCACGTCGGGCTCGCCCAGCAAGGCTCGGGCTCCGCGATCTCCGGTAAGGTCTTTCACGGCTTCGAAGCAGCGGCGCGGGAACAGCGCGGGAATGCCGACCGCGCCCATGTAGGCCGCCGCGATGATGCGGTCCGGTTCCAGGCGGTGGGCATGCATCATGGCGATCAGGAAGAAACCATCCACCGCGGGCTGATCGCAGGCCAGGATCAGGGCCGCGGTTGCATCCTGGGGCACGGCGTCGATGCCTGCGCGGATGGAGGACGCCATGCCTTCGGGCCAGGTCTCATTCACCACTGTCTGAACCGCGAGCCCCGCGCAAGCTGCGCCCACTTCATCGGCCCGGCAGCCCAGCACCACGACAGTGGGCTCGCAGCCAGCCTCCAGCGCCATGCGGGCCGCGCGATGCACCAGGGTTTCACCATCAAGCGCCATGAGTTGCTTGGACTGGCCCATGCGCCGGGAAGCGCCGGCGGCAAGAATGATAGCCGCCACGCTCACCGGGAACTGCTCGTATGGATCGCGCCTTTTACGTCGCGCAGATGGACGGCCTGCCTGCCGGCGAAGACTGCTTGTATTTCTGCGAGGATGGCGAGCGCGATGGTTTCAGGTGATTCGCTTCCGAGATCAAGGCCCACGGGCGAGTAGAAGCGTGCGGCCTGCTCGCTTGTCGGCGCTGTTTCAAGTTCCGAGAGGATGCGCTGGCCGCGGCGGCGATGGCCCATGAGCCCCACGTATCCCGCATCGCTTGGCATAAGCATCTTCATCCAGCCACTGTCCATTTCGAAGTGATGGGTCAAGAGGATCGCGGCACTGCGGGCATCAAGCGGGATTTCTGCGAGACCCATGCTCATGGAAGGCCGCAGGCACTTCACCGCATCGGCATTCGGAAAGCGCTCGGAACGCGCAAAGGCCGGGCGATGATCCACAAGGCCCACGAAAAAACCCAAGGACTTGGCCATGCGGACTAAAGGCATTGCATCATCCCCCGCGCCGAAAATCCAAAGCGCGATGGGTGGTTTGAATTCCTCCACGAAAAGATCAGCCTCTTCAAGCTGCTCTCCATCGGCCAATAGGATGCGCTCGCCGAGTCGGGCTTTATCCAGTCTCACAGCGATACGAATGGAGCGGCGTTCCACCAGCGCATCCTCCAAACTCCCGATCCAGGGTGCATCTTCGAGCCGTTCCAGCAGAATCTCCGCCACGCCTTCGCAACCTGATCCGGTCCCCCAGATGAGATCCAGATCCGCGCGCAGATCATAGCGAAGCAATCGTGGCTTGCCGTCCGTGAAACATTCCTGCCCCCGTGCGAACACATCGGCTTCCAGACAGCCGCCACTGAGAGAGCCCTGCACCGGGCCATTGGCATCCATCAGCAACCGCGCGCCGGGCTGCCGGTAGCTGGAGCCTTCCACGCGCACCAGCGTCGCAAGCAGAAACGGACCTTTGGCAGAATGGAAGGCATCAAGGATGGGGCGAAATTCGCTCACGCTTTAACTGCTCTGAGAACTTTTTCGCGGTTCATGGCGCACCTCGGCGAAACATTTACACAATCTTGTCCACAAAGGCCGGGAATGACAATTTCTCCGGAACGCTCCGCAAGGTTCAGGCATCAGATGCTTGTACAAGGAGCGGAACACATGGTGATGACGGCGAAATGGGGGGTGGCGGCGCTCCTTACAGGGTTGGCTGGAGCTGGCATCGCATTTCTGCCGGTGCAAGTGCCACCCAAAACCTCGACAGTCCTTCAATCCACGGAGAAAGCCAAAGTGAGCGATTCCCAAAAACCCGATAAGGCAGAACTCAAGCAGCGACTCACGCCCATGCAATACCAGGTCACCCAGGAGGCGGCCACCGAGCCGGCCTTCCGCAATGAATTCTGGAACAACCACCGCGAAGGCCTTTACGTGGATGTGGTGAGTGGCGAGCCGTTGTTCTCATCCAAGGACAAATTCGATTCAGGCTGCGGCTGGCCCAGTTTCTCCAAGCCCTTGGAAGAAAAAAAGGTCGTGGAGAAAACGGATTCAACCCTTGGCATGGCCCGCACCGAGGTGCGATCCAAGGATAGTGATTCGCATCTGGGCCACGTGTTCGATGACGGCCCTGGCCCCACCCATCTGCGTTACTGCATCAATTCGGCTTCCCTGAAATTCATTCCTGTCGAAGATCTGGAAAAGGAAGGATTTGGAAGCTATCTACCGGTGTTCGGAAAAACCGCGCCGAAGCCCGCTGAAGCAACCCAACCCTCGAATGTCGCCACCCTGGCGGGCGGTTGTTTCTGGGGCATGCAGGAGCTGATCCGCAAGCAGCCAGGCGTCACCACCACGCGGGTGGGCTACACCGGTGGCCATCTGGAAAATCCCAAATACGAGGACACCCACGACAGCAAGTCCGGCCATGCCGAAGCCATCGAGATCCACTTTGACCCGGCCAAGACGAGCTATGAAGCCATCCTGCGATTCTTCTTCCGCATCCACGATCCCACCACTTTGAACAGCCAGGGCAATGACACGGGCAGCCAGTACCGCTCGGGAATCTTCTACCACGATGAAGCTCAGCGCCTGGTGGCTGAAAAAGTGAAGGCCGAGGTGGACGCCAGCGGAAAGTGGCCGCGGAAAGTGGTCACGAAAATCGCTCCCGCCAAGACTTTTTATCTGGCCGAAGAAGGCCACCAGG
>JANOLT010000036.1:0-9117 GCA_031419915.1 Holophagaceae bacterium | reverse complement strand
CGAAGCCTGAAGCCAGCGGGGGTCATGCAATCGCAAAATCCGGGCTCATAGCTCATCCCCTCACAACTCTGCAATGAGATCGATCTCGACCTTGGCGCCTTTCGGCAGCGCAGCCACTTGCACAGTGCTGCGCGCGGGCTTGGCACCGGCAAGGTGTTCTCCATACACGGCATTGAAGGCGGCGAAATCCGCAAGGTCCGTAAGAAACACGGTGGTCTTCACCACGCGCTGCCATGTTGTGCCCGCGGTCGCCAGCACCGCATCCAGATTCTGCAAAACGCGCCGGGTCTGATCCTCGATGGAGCCCGTCACCATCTCCATGGATTCGGGGATGAGCGGGATCTGGCCCGCGCTGAAGAGGAATCCGCCCGATATCTGCCCTTGGCTGTAGGGTCCGATGGCACCGGGTGCGGTGGGTGTCGAAATGGTCTGCATGATGGTCTCCTCTAGAAATTGAGCTATCCCTTCCGCCGTCGCTTCTTTGCCCGCCAGGGCCTGGACTGTGGCGTCGCAAGGGGAGACGGGCTGTCGAAGGGGGAGGCCACGGTGTCTTCATGCGTCTGATCCTCCAGCTCCGTGGTGCCTTCTTCGATCTGTTTCTGCGTCCATTGGGCCGTGCGATGCAACAAGGCCGCCAGGCACAGGCTGGCTTCGATGCGGGCATGGGGCAAAGGCCCGAGCTGCGAAAAAACATCCGGATCCGGTGGGATGGAGCGGGGAATGACGATGTGTGGCAGCTCGGCCCGAAGCGCATCGTAGGCTTCCGGGGCCACACGCCGCCAAGGGTCCACGGAGGCTTCATGGTGACTGAGCAGTTCGGGAACCGCGGTTCCCTTCTTTGGTCTGCCCCGCTTCTTGGGGGCCTCGGGCGTGGCTTGGTCCACCAGGGATTGCAAGGCCTCGAGCACGTCGGCCCGGGTCTTGCCGCGCAGATCAAAGAGGAGCCAGGGATCCCGGTCCAGGGCCTCGGCCATGACGTAGCACACCGCCGCCACGTGCTTGCAGGGGTTGGCCCAATCCGGGCAATCGCAATGGGTCTGGAGTTCTTTGGGCACCCGTGGATAAAGGCTGGCGCCGGATTCGCGGAAGGTCTCGTCCAATCCTTGGGGCATCTCCCCCGCCAGCAGCGACGCCACAAAGCGGCTTTCCTGGCTGAGGCGCTGAAAGGCTCGCTCCCATTGACTTTCCGTGAGGGCCGGAAGCCCAAGGGTCACGGTGTAGGTTTTGCGCCCATGAACGCGGGCTTCGATCAGACCGGGGCTCACGGTGAAGTGGGACACGGCGCCTTCTTCGGCGTATTTCAATCCCCGGGGAAGGCGATTCTCATAATCGTCGCTCAGTCGTTCAAGGCCATTGATCCAGAGCCGCCCCCACCAGGTGGTCCCGAAACGATTCGCAGGATGCATCATGAGATCACCCCACTGCGCTTAGCAGGAACACGGGTCGCCTTGGTAGCGCGAGGTTTGGTGGGTTTGATGGGTTTGCTGGCTTTCGGCGCCGCGGCCAGAATCGGCTCTGTTGAAGCTTTTCGGTGGTCAAGAATGATGACTTCGTCGCCTTCATCGCTTTCGATTCCCAGCTCACCTTCGAAAATCTTTTCATCTGGTTCTGAAATCAGTTCTTCGACTGGCTTCGGGCGTGGCTCCACGACGGGTTCCGGCACTAATTCCGCAGTTATCTTGCGCACCAGATCCTTCGCGTTCAATCCATTGCCGTGACCGTTGCCATTGCCGTTGCCGTTGCCATTGCCATTATCATTTCCCTCGCCTTCCATGATTTCCACGTTGGGATCGAGACTCACCAAGCGGCGCAGAGCTTCATCATCCAGCTCCGTGAGCCAGCCTTCGCCGCTGCCCACCACGCGGTCCGCGAGATCGCGCTTGCTCTCCAGCATGGCGTCAATTTTTTCTTCCAGCGTGCCCATGGTCACTAGCTTGTGGACCTGGACGTTGCGCGTCTGGCCGATGCGGTAGGTGCGGTCCGTGGCCTGATCCTCCACCGCCGGATTCCACCAGCGGTCGAAGTGGAACACATGCGTGGCCGCGGTGAGGTTCAAGCCCACGCCACCGGCCTTGAGCGATAGCAGGAACACCGGCGGCGCCTGTGGATCTTCCTGGAAGCTGCGGACCAGTTCGTCCCGCTCATGGCGACTGGTGCCGCCGTGCAGAAAGGGCGGTTCAAAGCCCAGCACATCCTGAAGATGGATCTGCAGGCGATCTCCCATCTCCTTGAATTGCGTGAACACGATGGCCTTGTCGCCGCTCTCGATGACTTCTTCGAGCATCTCGGTGAGACGGTCCAGCTTGCCGCTGCGGGCCTTGTAGGGCCCTTGGGCCTTGAGGAATTGCGAGGGGTGGTTGCAGATCTGCTTCAGGTGCGTGAGCAGCGCGAGGATGCGGCCGCGGCGCTCGATGCCGGTCTTGGCGGAATCCAGATCCTGCTCCATCTGCTCCACGCGGGCCTGGTAGAGAAGGGCCTGCTCCTTGGTGAGCTGCGTATAGACCTTCATCTCCTGCTTGTCCGGCAGGTCCTGGATGATGGTGCGGTCGGTCTTGAGGCGGCGCAGGATGAAGGGCGCGATGCGGGCCCGCAGGTTCGCCGCGGCTTCGGGATCGCGGTACTTTTCGATGGGCGTGGCGAAAAGATCCTTGAAGCTCGATTCGCTGCTCAGGTAGCCGGGCAACGTGAACGCCAGGATGGACCAGAGTTCCGTAAGCCGATTCTCGATAGGTGTGCCGGTGAGCGCCAGGCGACAGTGACCCTTCAGCTTGCGGATGGCCTTGGCCTGGGCGCTGCTGGCATTCTTGATGGCCTGGGCTTCGTCCACCACCACGATGCCCCAGGTGCGCGGCGCAAAAACTTCTTCTTCCCGCCTCGCCACGCCGTAGGTGGTGAGTACCACGGTATGGGGCTTGAAGGTTTTCGGCAATTCATCGCGATTGTTGCCGTGGTGCACAAACACCGGCAGGGTGGGCCCGAAGCGCTCAAGTTCCCGCTCCCAGTTGCCCAACAAAGATGTGGGGCAGACCAGCAGCGTCGGCAATCCCGCTTTCGGAGTCTGGTGCTGGCGGTGCAGCAGCAGGGCGATCATCTGGATGGTCTTGCCCAGGCCCATATCATCTGCAAGGATGCCGCCAAGGCCCAGTCGCGAGAGTCCGTCGAGCCACGCCAGGCCGCGAACCTGATAGGGCCGCAGCTCTCCATGAAAACTTTCCGGCTGGCGGATGGGCCGGTCCGGTAGCACCTTCAGTTCGTTCAAGGCCGCGCCGAAATCGCCCGCCACTTCCACTTCGACGGCTTCGCTGATGCCTTTGATGTGGGCGGTCCCCGTGAGCGCAGCGGCCAGCGCTTCTCCACGGGTCATGCGCTCGAACCCGGTGCCCCGGCTGGCCTGGATGACGGTGGTGATCTGCTGAAGCGTCTCTGGATCCAGTGCGACCCACTTGCCCTTCCAGGCCACCAATGGATGCTTCAGGCTCGCCATCTGGGCGAAATCTTCGATGCTGAGAGCGTCGTTGCCCAGCATCAGGGACCAGTCGGCACTCACAGCCGTATCGAGTCCGGGAGGGGCGTTCGTGTCGCTTGTATCGCCAGGCTCGGGCTCGGTCATATCCCGGGCACCCAGCCGCACCTTCGCCCGGAGGCGCCGGGCTCCGCCAAACTCGGCCAGTTCTTCGGGAATCTGCACCAGGAATCCGGCTTCCTTGAGCTGCTTGGCGCCCTTGGTCAAGAAGAGCCAGGCCTCGGTGGGCAACAATTTGAGATCCGCCGGACGCTGCCCCGCAAGGGTGCCCTGAAGCGGCGGGAAGAACGGCACCGCCCGCGCCAATCCGCGCAACAGCACTTGGCGAGCCTGCAACACTTCCGGTTCCGCTGAAAGGGCCGCGTCCCAAAGACGATCGGCGCTCAGGGCGTGGCCATCGGACGTTTCCAGGCCCACCTTCAGCGTCCAGCCCTCTTCGGATAAGCGATCCGCTTCCTGGATGGCTTCCTGCTTCGGCACCGGAGGAGCTTCGAGCTGCAAGCTCGGCCTGATCCATTGGGTCTGGGCGCTCTCCCCCCACTGGGCCAATTGTTCACCAATGGTGCGCTCGGTGACCCCGGTGGTTGGAAATTCGTTCATGGGGTGGGAGAGCGCCACCATGAGCCGTTCATCCCAGGGCAGGCGGTCCCGCTTGTGGCCGCGCAGCCGATGGATCAGCCCGAGTCGTGGATCTTCCCCGGGGCGCAGTGTACCCGCCACGAAGCGCACCAGGAAATCCGCGCCGTCTTCCAGGAAGGCCCGCAGGACATCTTCCGCGCTCGGCGGCATGGCCAGGTCGTCATCCACTTCGAAGGATTCCAAGAAGCCCAATTGCAGGCCCTTGGTGAACACCCATTCATCGCCTTCTGGGAAAGCCAAAGCTGAAGGCGGCATGGCGCGCGTCAGGGCCTCGAAGGCTTCGCGGTCCGAAGGGCTGGTGAAACTCGTGCCCCAGTGGGCGCGCCAGGGCTGGGAATCGGTGTCGAGGGTCGGCAGAATGGCGCCACGGATGATGAGGGATTGCAGCAACCTCAGGGCCGTCACCCAAAAGGCCAGGCTTCCGCCCAACAGCTCGGGATCCGGCGGTAACGAGGACAGCCAGGGGTAGGCGCGCTGCCAACGGAGCGGCACCGAATGCAGTTCCATGATGGAGGAATCGGGGAGGAAAAGCTGGGCCTTCGCAGGCGTGAGCCTTTCCTTGCCTTGAAGATTTCCAGGAAGGGATCTGAGCGTTTTCAACCAGTCGGCCTGGTCCGCTTCCCGGGGCAGGCAGATAAGGAAGCCACGATCCGCGGGTCGGTACTGGAGGATCGGGCTCATGCGGGCCCCAATAGGCTTCGGGCTTCAGACTTCAGGCTACGTGACAACCCCCCGATTGCACAGTCCACTGGACTGTGCTCCCGCTCCTGCTGCGCCTTCGGCTTGCGATCGCGGAGGGGGCCCCGTTGTTGCCCAGGCTCTACTTCGCGGAGACAGCTCAGGGTGCCAAGGTGACCCAATACGAAGCCCGGGGCGCGGCGCCGGAAACCTGAAGCCTGAAGCCTGAAGCCTGAAGTCTGAAGCCTGAAGTCTGAAGGATCTAAACTGAAAGGCTTCGGCCTGCGGCTTTGAATCGGGGGTTTTTCATGAAAATCGGATTCGCATCGGATCACGCTGGATTTGACCTCAAGGAACGACTCAAGACATGGGCTCGCGCCAATGGACACGAGATCCTGGACTACGGGACAGATGGTCTTGCGTCCGTGGACTACCCGGACTTTGCGCATCGCGCTGCGGAAAAACTTCATGAGTGGGAACGCCTCGTTTTGGTCTGCGGTTCCGGGATCGGCATCAGCATCGCGGCCAATCGCCACGTGGGTGTCCGTTGCGCGCTGGTGACTTCCCCCGAGCACGCCGTGCTGGCCAGGCAGCACAATGACGCGAACGCCATCGCTTTTGGCCAGCGGCTAACGGATCCGCTGAAGGCAGAATATTACCTTAAAACCTTTTTGGAAACTTCTTTTGAAGGAGGGAGACATCAAAAAAGGGTGGAGAAGATCGAAACATAGGCATTCTGAAGTTTTTCTCAAAGGTACTCATGCGACTCCTCGATCAGCTCCGGCCCCTTTCTTTTGAACTGGGGACCCAGGTCCATGCGGATGGTTCTTGTTTGATAAAACTGGGCAATACCCATGTGCTGTGCTCTGCCAGCCTGGAAGAAAAAGTCCCCGGCTGGATGAGGGGCAAGGGGATGGGCTGGATCACGGCGGAGTACGGAATGCTGCCGCGCTCGACCCATACGCGCACGGACCGCGAGGCGGCCCGGGGCAAACAACAGGGCCGAACCGTGGAGATCCAGCGCCTCATCGGCCGCTCCTTAAGGCAGGCGGTGGATCTGAAAATCCTGGGAGAGCGACAGATCACGCTGGATTGCGACGTGCTCAATGCCGATGGCGGAACCCGCTGCGCGGCCATCACCGGAGCCTGGGTGGCCCTCGCCATCGCGCTTGAGAAAGCCGCGCTCAGCCCGGCCCTGGTGCGGCAGGTATCGGCGGTGAGCGTGGGCATCGTGGAAAGCGGCGAAGGCCGCCGGGGCCAGGCCCTTGACCTGGAATACGAAGAGGATCATCTCGCCGCCGTGGATTGCAATCTGGTGGCGGCGCGGCCCATGGCGGGCTCCGATCTGGAGCTTGTGGAGTTCCAAAGCACCGGCGAAAGCCGCAGTTTCACCAAGCAGGAGGCCACTGCCCTGCTTGATTTGGGTCTCGCTGGATGTCTGCAACTCATGGCCGCGCAGACGGGGTTGGTCAGATAGATAAATGCGTTGGTTTTTTGGCGGGTTGTGATCTCGGCCCAGCTATTGGAATCGGAGAAGGCACCCGTTCCGGCGATACTGGACTTTGGCTTTAGGCCACTTGGGGATGTTCATGCGCTACCTGCCCACCGCTCCCGCGGAAGACCGCGCGCTGCTCGAAGCCATTGGCGTGAGTCGCGCCGAAGACCTGCTCACCGGCGTGCCAGACCATTTGAAAATGCATCGCCCCCTTGATCTGCCGCCCACATCCAGCGAGCTGGAGGTACTTCGCGATATGCAGGCCCTGGCGGAACTCAACACCCGCTTCCGCACACGCTTTCTCGGGGCTGGGGCCTATGCCCACTTCATACCCAGCGCCATCGACCACCAGATCTCCCGGCAGGAATGGTTCACCGCCTACACGCCCTACCAGCCCGAAATCTCCCAGGGCACGCTACAGCATATTTTCGAATACCAGACGATCATCTGCGACCTCACTGGCCTCGACGTCACCAACGCCAGCCTGTACGACGGTGGTACCAGCTGCCTGGAGGCGGCGCTCATGGCGGTGCGCGTGCAGAAGAAGCGCAACACGGTACTGGTGAGCGCGGGTCTGCATCCGCATTACCTGGCGGTAATCCGCTCCGGTTTCGCGGCCCATGAAGGATTAAAGTTGGTGGACGTGGCCCTGGTGGATGGCATCACTGATCCGGTGGACCTGGCCGCCAAGCTCGATGAAACCGTGGCCGCGGTGCTCGTGGGCTACCCGAATTTCCTGGGGGCCGTGGAAGACATCAAGGTGCTTTCGGATTTCGCCCATTCAAAAGGCGCGTTGCTCATCAGTGTGACCATGGAATCCATGGCTTACGGATGGCTGGAGGCCCCCGGCAAAGTGGGCGCCGACATGGCCTGCGGTGAGGCCATGAGCTTTGGTAATACCACTAATTTTGGTGGCCCCTTCCTCGGCTTCCTGGCGGTGAAGGACGCCCATAAGCGTGAGATCCCCGGCCGCGTGGTGGGGCAGGCCCAGGATCTCGACGGCCTCACGGGCTACGTGCTCACCCTCACCGCAAGGGAACAGCACATCCGCCGCGACAAGGCCACCAGCAACATCTGCTCGAACCAGGGCCTCGTCGCCCTGCGCGCGAACATCTTCCTGCAACTGGCGGGCCCCGAAGGTCTCAAGGGTCTCGCGGAACAGAACGTCGCCAAGGCCCAATACCTCCGCGAACGCCTGCTGGAACTCCCGGATTGGGAACCGATCTTCCAGGCCCCCTTCTTCAACGAATTCCCCCTGCGCCACACCGGCGATATCGCGACCATGAACGAAGCCCTCATCGCCGAAGGCATCCTGCCGGGCCTGGATCTCACGCCTTACGGCCACAAGAACTGCATCCTCTGGTGCGCCACGGAAATCAACACACGCACCCAGATCGAGCACCTGATCGAAGTGCTGGCGCGGGTTGCCAGTGTGGTGGGGTAAATTTCTGATTCGCCATTCTGTTTTTTTGGCGCATCCTTTTTTTGATCATCATCCAAGGAATTTTGACGTGCCCCTCATCCACCCCGAACTTCTCCAGCGACTAGGCATGGCAGACGCCCAGATGGAGGCTTTCTGCTCGAAGTGGAAAGTCGTCGAAATGGCCTTCTTTGGATCCGTCCTGAGAGATGACTTCCGGCCCGATAGCGACGTTGACGTCTTGGTGACCTTTGCCTTTGACGCCCATTGGGGACTTTTTAAATTCGCGGCCATGGCCGATGAACTTGAGACGATTTTGAACCGAAAGGTGGATCTCCTCACGCGACGCGGCGTGCAGGAAGGTCGCAATTGGATCCGCAAAAAAGCCATCCTTGATACGGCGCAGGTAATTTATGCGGCGTGATCCAGATTACCTCCTCGATATGGCGTGTGCCTGCCGGAACATCCTGGATTGGACAAAGGGCGTGGAACCTGGCTCCTTCTATTCCGACATACGCCTTCAATCGGCTGTCCAACACGAATTTATGATCCTCGGAGAAGCCACCAAACGGCTGAGCCCAGAACTACGGGCCAAGCATCCAGCTATCGAATGGAAAGAGATCGCGGGGATGCGTGATCGGCTCATCCATGGCTACTTTCAGGTTGACCTTTCCGTGGTTTGGGATGGGGTTCAAAACGAAGTTCCAGCCCTACTGCTCGCATTGAAGCCGCTTATTTCTCCAACAGCGGACTGATTCTCTTTTGCTTCTCCGTCACCTTTGCGCACTGCCCTTTTCTCTGGATTCCCCAAATGCCACTCCGCTCCCGCGAACCTCTGATCTTCGACCGCTCGGTGCCGGGCAAGGTGGGCCTCGATTTACCCAAGCTGGATGTGCCGCCTGCCAAGGACACACGTCCCCCGCATCTCAAGCGCAACGGCTTTGACGCGCTGCCCTCTTGCAGCGAGGTAGAGGTCATCCGCCACTTCACCAAGTTGTCGCTCTGGAACTACGGCCTGGATCAGGGGATGTATCCACTGGGCTCCTGCACCATGAAACACAACCCGCGGCTCAACGAAAAGGTGGCCGCCATCCCTGGCTTCGCGGAATCCCACCCCATGGCGCCTGAAGCCCTGGTGCAGGGCAATCTCGCGCTGATCTACACCCTTCAAGCGTGGTTGAAGGAGATCACGGGGCTGGCCGCCGTGACGCTGCAACCCAGTGCGGGCGCGGCGGGAGAGCTGACGGGCGTGATGCTCATCCGGGCCTACCATCTGAGCCACGGCGGCAAGCGCCGCGTGATCCTCATCCCCGACAGCGCCCACGGCACCAACCCCGCGACGGCCGCCATGGCAGGTTACGA
>JANOLT010000035.1:0-1716 GCA_031419915.1 Holophagaceae bacterium | reverse complement strand
CCTTTTGTCCGTGCCCGGTGTCTCTCAGGTGGTGCCCATCGGCGGCGAAGTCAAACAGTTCCAGGTGATCCTTCGCCTCGATCGTTTGGCCGCCTACCAGATCGCCGCTCAGGACGTGGCCAAAGCCGTGGAAGAGGCCGGAGAGAACAGCTCGGCCGGATTCATGGTCCACCAGGGTCAGGAATACCTCATCCACGGTCTGGGGCGCCTCCGCAATGCCGAGGATCTTGAACAAGCCTGGGTCGCCACCCGAGGCGGCCAGCCCGTGCGTTTGCGGGATGTGGCGGAAGTGAAGATCGGCCCCGCCCTGAAGCGGGGAGAAGGTTCCCATGACGGCAAGCCCGCCGTGATCTTGGGCATCCAAAAGCAGCCCGGCGCCAATACCCTGGACCTGACGAAACGCCTGGACCAGGTGATGGCGGAGGTCCAGAAGGATCTTCCCCAGGGCATGTTGCTCAAGAGCCATATCTTCCGTCAGTCCGATTTCATTCAAGTGGCCATCGCCAATGTCCTGGCCGCCCTGCGGGACGGCACGCTCCTGGTGCTGCTCATCGTGGGCCTCTTCCTGGCCCACAAACGAGCCACCCTAATCACCGCCGTGGCGGTCCCTCTGAGCCTGGTCGCCGCCGTGCTCGCGCTGAAAGCGTTCGGCACCACCTTGAACACCATGACGTTGGGCGGCATGGCCTTGGCGGTGGGAGATCTGGTGGACGACGCCATCGTGGACGTGGAAAACGTGCTCCGGCGTCTCCGGGAAAACATGCAGCAACACGCCCTCACGCGGCGAGAGGCCTTCGATGTGGTGTTCAGCGCCAGTTCCGAAATCCGCAGTTCCATCGTCTACGCCACCGCCATCATCATCGTGGTCTTCCTTCCGATCTTCTTCCTGTCGGGCGTGGAAGGGCGGCTGCTCCAGCCCCTGGGCATCGCTTTCACCGTGTCTTTGGCCGCTTCGCTGCTGGTGGCCCTCACCGTCACGCCGGCCATGTGCCTGTGGCTCCTGCCGAAGGGGATGAGTGAACGCGCCCACGAGGAAGGGAGGGTGGTCCGGTGGGTCAAGGCGAAGTATGAACCCTTGCTCACCTGGGCCATGCCCCGCTGGAAAACCATGATCTGGGGCGGAGCCGCGGGCCTCGCGCTCGCGTTCGGCTCGCTGTTTTTCGCGGGCCGATCCTTCCTGCCCGAATTCAACGAAGGCACGCTCACCCTCAGCATGACCTGCCTGCCAGGCACCCCGCTTGGTGTGTCGGATCAACTGGGGCGGCAGGTGGAACAGATCCTTTTGAAACACCCCGAAGTGGTGGCCACGGCCCGTCGCACGGGTCGCGCCGAACTGGACGAGCACGCCATGGAAGTCTTCGCGTCCGAGATCGACGCGGGACTCAAAATGAAACGCCGCGGCAAAGAAGAGCTTTTGACCGCTTTGCGCAAGGATCTCTCCCAAGTCCCCGGGGTCCACATCGCCATCGGCCAGCCCCTCTCCCATCGCATCGACCACCTGCTTTCGGGCAGCCGGGCGGCCATTGCCGTGAAGCTCTTCGGGACAGATCGGGCGGAGTTGAAGCGCTTGGCTGGGGACATCAAGGCCCAGATGGCCCAGGTTCCCGGTGTGGTGGACCTCATGGTGGAGGCCGCCACCGATCTGCCGGTCCTATCTGTCCGTCCTGACCGGGCGGCGTTGGCCCAGGCGGGTCTCAGCTCGAAAGCCTTCGCCCA
>JANOLT010000034.1:0-1727 GCA_031419915.1 Holophagaceae bacterium | reverse complement strand
TGGCGGGCCTCATGGGCGGCGAGAACACCAAGGTGGACGTGGACACGCGCCGCGTGCTGCTGGAATCCGCGTGGTTCGAGCCCCGCGTGGTCCGCGCCATGGCCCGGCGCCACGGACTTCACACGGATGCCAGCCATCGTTTCGGTCGCGGGGCGGATCCATCCATGGCCCGCATCGCGCGCGATCTATTGGCCGCACGGTTGAAGAACTGGGCCTGGGCGTCTCTGGATGGAGCCTGGACCGAAGGCCAGGAACCCGAAATAGGCAAGGCCATCAGCCTGACGAAGGACTTGCTGCAACGCATCGCCGGTGAGCCATTGCCTCTTGAAGATGCGGCGGTGATGTTGCGCCGATTGGGTTGTGAGGTGGATGAGAACCACCAGTCGCTCCGAGCGGTGCCGCCGACCTGGCGCCATGATTTGACGATTCCGGAGGATCTGGCCGAAGAGGTGCTGCGCTTGCGGGGCTACGATCTTATTCCCTCCGCATTGCCGCCTGTGAAAGCTGATCCAGAACCTCTGGCTGCGGATTATCAGCAGCGGCATGGCATCGCCCGGCGATTGGCTTCGTTGGGTTTTTATCAGACCGTGACGCTTGGATTCATCAGCCCAGATGCCGATGCGGAATTCGCCGACACGCCTGCTGAAGGCCGCACCTTGGGCAATCCGCTGGGCTATGAATACTCCGTCATGCGGGGCTCTCTGCTGCCCTCGTTGAAACACGTGGCCGAGCACAATCTGAGGCAAGGTGCGCGGGAAGTCAGGCTCTTCGAAATCGCGCCCACTTTTCATTCCACGCCGGATGGCCCGGAAGAACATTCGACCTTGAGCATCGTGTGGGCTGGCGAAACAGGCGGATTTGATCCCATGACTCCCAAGGGTCCTGTCCATCCCGCAGCCCTTCAAGGCGTGTTGGCGGCCTTAGGCGTCCAGGCTGAAGTGCGAACCCTGGAGGGTGGCCTTCTGGCTGCGGAAGTGGCCTTGGCGGACATCCCTGGCGCACCCGAACGGGTGATTCCCACCTTCCAGGGCTTCAGCCGCTTTCCGACCGTGGAACGGGATCTGTCTCTGGTGGTGCCCTTCGATCTGCCCTTCGGTCACCTGGCCGCGGCCATCCACGGGACCCTAGGTGAGGCGCCGCTTCAGACCCTCACCTGCGTGGACATCTACCGGGGCAAGGGTCTGCCCGAAGGCCATCAAGCTTGGCTGCTGCGCCTGATCTTCCAAGGAGACCGCACCCTGTTGGGGGATGAGGTTGACGCCTGGGTGGGATCGGCCCTGGACGCAGCCCGTTCCCTTAAGGCAGAGCTGCGCGGATAAGCGCTAAGCTATTCGGAAGGTGCCCTAATGGATCTTCTCAAACAGCTCGAAGGCAAACTCCAATCCTTGGTCCAGCAGCGCAATGAGCTGCGGGAACAGGTGGCAGCTCTAAAGGCCGAACTGGAGGAGATCAACAAAGAAGGCCTGCAAGAGGATGAGGAACTCCATCGTCTTCGGGCCCAGGTGGAAAGCCTCACCCATGACAAAGAGGTCCTCGTGGCCGAGCGGGAGGAACTGAGCACCCAGGTGGCAGGCATCCTCAAGCTTGTGGAGGATCTTAAATGAAGTCTCCAGCCAACCGAATACCTGCGGGCAAGGTCACGCCTATCCCCCGCAAGCCTAAGGCTCATGAAGTACACCAGCAGGTGATGGGCCGTACCATGAAAGAACACACCCTCGAATACGGCG